>NZ_JBWPWH010000008.1:0-1826 GCF_056590535.1 Bifidobacterium sp. C0047B3
TCGGTTGAGGTTGATGAGCCGGCTGGTGTGGTGGTGGTTTGAGAACTCAAGAGCGTGTCTGTACTACTTATTAGTTAATTATTGCCAGTTCATTGCCTGCCTTGCAGATTGCAGGGTGCCTGAGAGATGGTTAAATGGTGGTGAGGTTTTTTGTTGGGATGTTCTTTCCTTAAAGAATGTCTCGTCTTTTTCTTTTATATTGGAGCCTTTTGTTGGCTCTTCATTGAAGTTTTTCGTGGAGGGTTCGATTCTGGCTCAGGATGAACGCTGGCGGCGTGCTTAACACATGCAAGTCGAACGGGATCTGACCAGCTTGCTGGTTGGTGAGAGTGGCGAACGGGTGAGTAATGCGTGACCAACCTGCCCCATGCTCCAGAATAGCTCTTGGAAACGGGTGGTAATGCTGGATGCTCCAACTTGACGCATGTCTTGTTGGGAAAGTGTTTAGTGGCATGGGATGGGGTCGCGTCCTATCAGCTTGTAGGCGGGGTAATGGCCCACCTAGGCTTCGACGGGTAGCCGGCCTGAGAGGGCGGACGGCCACATTGGGACTGAGATACGGCCCAGACTCCTACGGGAGGCAGCAGTGGGGAATATTGCGCAATGGGGGAAACCCTGACGCAGCGACGCCGCGTGCGGGATGAAGGCCTTCGGGTTGTAAACCGCTTTTGATTGGGAGCAAGCCTTCGGGTGAGTGTACCTTTCGAATAAGCGCCGGCTAACTACGTGCCAGCAGCCGCGGTAATACGTAGGGCGCAAGCGTTATCCGGAATTATTGGGCGTAAAGAGCTTGTAGGCGGTTCGTCGCGTCTGGTGTGAAAGCCCATCGCTTAACGGTGGGTCTGCGCCGGGTACGGGCGGGCTAGAGTGCAGTAGGGGAGACTGGAATTCCCGGTGTAACGGTGGAATGTGTAGATATCGGGAAGAACACCAATGGCGAAGGCAGGTCTCTGGGCTGTTACTGACGCTGAGAAGCGAAAGCGTGGGGAGCGAACAGGATTAGATACCCTGGTAGTCCACGCCGTAAACGGTGGACGCTGGATGTGGGGCCCATTCCACGGGTTCCGTGTCGGAGCTAACGCGTTAAGCGTCCCGCCTGGGGAGTACGGCCGCAAGGCTAAAACTCAAAGAAATTGACGGGGGCCCGCACAAGCGGCGGAGCATGCGGATTAATTCGATGCAACGCGAAGAACCTTACCTGGGCTTGACATGTGCCTGTCGACTGCAGAGATGTGGTTTCCCTTCGGGGCAGGTTCACAGGTGGTGCATGGTCGTCGTCAGCTCGTGTCGTGAGATGTTGGGTTAAGTCCCGCAACGAGCGCAACCCTCGCCCTGTGTTGCCAGCGGGTTATGCCGGGAACTCACGGGGGACCGCCGGGGTTAACTCGGAGGAAGGTGGGGATGACGTCAGATCATCATGCCCCTTACGTCCAGGGCTTCACGCATGCTACAATGGCCGGTACAACGGGATGCGACATGGTGACATGGAGCGGATCCCTTAAAACCGGTCTCAGTTCGGATCGTAGTCTGCAACTCGACTACGTGAAGGCGGAGTCGCTAGTAATCGCGAATCAGCAACGTCGCGGTGAATGCGTTCCCGGGCCTTGTACACACCGCCCGTCAAGTCATGAAAGTGGGCAGCACCCGAAGCCGGTGGCCTAACCCTTTTGGGATGGAGCCGTCTAAGGTGAGGCTCGTGATTGGGACTAAGTCGTAACAAGGTAGCCGTACCGGAAGGTGCGGCTGGATCACCTCCTTTCTACGGAGTTTTTGTGCACGCTCGGTTGAGTGTGGTTACTGGTGTGGAAAACAATAGTTGACGTTTT
>NZ_JBWPWH010000002.1:0-262759 GCF_056590535.1 Bifidobacterium sp. C0047B3
TAACTAATAAGTAGTACAGACACGCTCTTGAGTTCTCAAACCACCACCACACCAGCCGGCTCATCAACCTCAACCGAGGAGAACCAGCCGCGCTGAGCAGCAAGAGATAAACTTACACCAACCCACGCTAAAACGCAAACCCGCCAAAAATAAACACCCCAAAACCATTGAAAACAAGCCAAAACGCCGGCGTGTCGAAAAACGCGAAAAAGCACCCAAAAACCAACACAAAACCAGGAACAATAATCAAAACCAACAAAAAATAATCAAAAATAGCCCCAAAAACCTCAAAACCGGGAGTGTCGCATCGACTTGCTTTTCGCTTAAAGCGTAGCGCGAAAAGCAACCCGATGCGGTAGCGCTTGCTTATGCAGAAAGCACAGTGTGCTTTCCGCGCAAGCGCGCAAACAATTACGCTTTCTTTAAACTAATTAAGAAAGCGTAATCTGACGACCAAAGAAGATTAACTTAAAGTGAGCTTAATGCGGTAGCGCTTGCTTTACAACGCTCGCACAAACTCAGCAGCAGTACACACAAAATATATGAGCTCTATTTATGAAATAAGAAATACCTATATAAATAGATACTTATTAAATAAACTTTTATAAAGAATACAAAGCTAATAAAAACACAAAAAGCGTAAAGCGCATAAAGAGAAAAATAAGAAAATAAGAATAGGATATTAACAGATATTAATAAAAAGAAGGAGCGGAAGAATGAGCAACAAGCAATCGAGCAACAAAGCGCATCACATTGTTGTGCTCACCGGCGCGGGAATATCTACCAGCGCGGGTATTCCAGATTTTCGCGGTCCAGACGGCGTATGGACTAAGCACCCAGAACAAATGAGCGTTTATGACATAAACGCATTTTTAAGCAGTAAAGAGGAACGCATATATTCTTGGAGATGGCAAAAAGAGTCGCCCGTTTGGAACGCACAGCCGGGAACAGCTCACAAAGCACTTGTAAAACTCGAGAAGGCAGGCATGCTCGACCTCATAGCCACACAAAATTTTGATGCGCTTCACGAAAAAGCTGGCAATAACCCAGATATTATAGTGAATTTGCATGGAAGCATTGGAACTTCGCACTGCATGAGCTGCCACGCGAGCTATAAAACTGCCGATATTATGGCAGATTTAGACGAGCATCCAGATCCACATTGCAGGCGCGCTCTGCCGTACCGCAGCAATATGCCTTGTAACGGTCTCATAAAAACAGACGTTGTTTATTTTGGAGAGGCACTTCCTGAAGGCGCTATGGAACGCAGCGCGCAAGCAATAGTTAAAGCGGACGAGCTGTGGGTTATTGGTTCCACGCTAGAAGTATTTCCAGCTGCCAGCCTTGTGCCGTTAGCCGCGCGCGCAGGAGTGCCTATTACGATAATGAACTTGGGCTCTACACAATACGACTATTTGGCAGAGCGTATTATTCGCGAAGATATTGCGAAAGCTCTGCCAAAATTAGTAGACGAAACTATTGCAAAGTGATTATTGCAAAGTAACGCTATTAAAACTATTGCAAAGTAACAGCTATACCTTCCCAAGACGCAAGCGTACCGTTTTTAAGCGATGTAAGCGCGTGATTCACGTCGTAAGTTGTAACCATTACGTCGTGCGTTGTAAAGCTGTTAGAAGCGCGATTTTGCAATAATTGTGCGCTCTGCGTAGGTATAGGCACGGTTGAATCAGTCATATTAACCATTACGAGCATACGTTCTGTAGATTCCGCATTAGATTCCGCATTAGATTTCGCAGATTTAGCAACAGATTCCGCAGCAGTCTCTGCAGAATCATCCTGCTTTGCGCAATCAGATGTAAGCTCGCGCACGAAAGCGTACACGCACTCGTCGTCCGCATCGACCAAATTCCAAGAGCCAGCAGAAACAATCGGCTCCGAATGGCGCAAAGCAATCAAATACTTATAGAAAGAGTAAACGGAATCTGAATCTTCCATCTGCTCAGCCGCATTAATATCCACATAATTAGGATTCACGCTAATCCACGGCTCTGCGTTATTTTTCGATGCGATATTAAAAGGCATAAATCCCGCGTATTTAGACGCATTCCACTGCATCGGAGTTCGAGAATTGTCGCGCCCACGCTTTGCGAGCGCATCCATCATCGACTCAGCCGACTGAATATGTGCTTCTTCTACGCGCTGCTTAAACATATTCAACGCTTCCAAATCGCGATACTGCTCGAGACGCGTAAAGTGCGCGTTAGTCATACCAATTTCCTCGCCTTGATACACGTAAGGTGTGCCGCGATGCATGTGAAGAAGCATTGCAATCGCCTTAGCGGAACGCACGCGCATCTCCTCGCTAGACTCACTACCCCAGCGAGAAAGCGCACGCGGCTGATCGTGATTATTAAAGAACAAACTCGCCCAGCCAGCATCCGCTACCGCTTGCTGCTGCTCAGCCATCACGCGCTTTAATGCCGTAAGCTTTAGCGGCACAGGATTCCACTTAGTTCCGTTTTCGCAATCAATATCCACATGATTGAACAGGAATAACATGTCGAGTTCACTGTGAGCAGGGTCAGTAATATAAGTATTACGGTGCGGAGAAATTCCCGGAGCTTCGCCAACAGTTAAGAAACCTTCGCGCCCTTCGAAAACTTCTGCACGCATCTCACGCAAGAATTCGTCTAAACGAGGACCGTCCGAGCAGAACGGGAATGGCGAAGAATAGCCGTCAGCACCAGCCGGCAAATCTTCAATCTGGCAGCCAGTCTCCCCAGGCAAACGTCCTTCAGAATCAACATGCTTAGAAATCTGCGTAATCACGTCCATACGGAAGCCGTCAATTCCGCGATCCATCCACCAATTCATCATCTTATACACGGCAGCGCGAACCGCAGGATTTTCCCAATTCAAATCTGGCTGCTTTGGAGAATACTGGTGAAGATAGTATTCTCCGCGCTTCGGATCGTAAGTCCACGCGGAACCGCCGAAATACGAACCCCACTTATTCGGCTCCGCACCCGGCTCACCAGGCACACAACCTTCACGCGCAGGTCTCCACCAATACCAATCTGCGTAATCGCTCGAAGCATTCCTAGAAGCCTGGAACCAAGCATGCTCATCTGAAGTGTGATTTACTACTAAATCCATCACGACTTTAAGGCCACGCTCGTGAGCTCCAGCCAGCAGCTCGTCCATATCTTCCAAAGTGCCAAAAAGTGGATCAATATCCTGATAGTCGGAAATATCGTAACCGTTATCGTCTTGTGGAGACTTGTAAACAGGGCTGAGCCAGAGCACGTCAACACCTAAATCAGCCAAATAATCGAGGCGAGAAGTAATTCCCCTCAAATCACCAATGCCATCTCCATTAGTATCTTGGAAGCTTCGCGGATAGATCTGATACACTACTGCATTCGCCCACCAAGGGTTTGGCGTAGCGCCGTTCGTGCGCACGGATTGCGGCAAGTTTGCTCTGTCAAAAGTAGTCATTTAATCCCCATTAATTATTTTTATAATCTATATTCTATTATTTTATATTTCAGCTATCTTTGGATTTTGCAAGCAACGCTAGAGTATTACTTACCATCTCAGAATACTTGTGAATAATTTTAGAATTAGTATGAGCATTGGAGAATAATTCATCATGATTCCCCACTCTTACCAAGACTAAAGAAACAGACAAGCCATCAACCCAATAAATAAGTAGTAAATTTGGCTGCACATGCAACTCACGGTAACCTTTCCAACTACCAGTAAGAGCATGATCACGATATTTACTCTTTAATAGCTGTTGATTATTATCTATGAGAGCCTGAAATACAGCAAGAAAATCTTCAGTATCAATATGCTTTTTACGAATCTTTTTGTAGTCATTATCAAATGACTTGATTGTAAGAAGACGTCTCTTTTCACAGACCATTTAAGTAATCCATCATATCAGAAGCGGTATGTGATTCATGAGTGAATTCGCGATTTTGAACTTGCGCGCGAGCTTCTTCGTTTTTATTTTCAATGGCTTCTTCAATATACTTTTGAAGTTGTTCCTCAAGCGATTGGTAGCGCTCAAAATCTTCGCGGTCAATAATGAAGTACATTGGTTGATTATTTTTTAAAACCGTAACTGGCATACCAGAACTCACTTTAGCAAAAGCCTGTGCAGATTTACCATTACTAAAAGCACTAATAGGAACCATAGTGCTTATTGGAGCGACTGTAACCATATTTATTACCCTAACTTTTCTACAGACAATCCACGCATATACTTAATACATGTATATTTACTATACTTTTCACAAGTGTATATGAAAGTCACTATACTTGTACAGTTAAAAGAATAAAAAAGCGGCCCGCAGTAAAAACCGCGAGCCGCGCCTCCTTCTCATTCATTGCAAGAGTTATAGGGATACTCTCTAAATTATTGCTGATTATGAAGCTTGAACGCGAGTTCCGCCAGATGAACTCCATGCGTTAAGAATTCGTGAGTGCGGCAAACGTAATCATTTTCGCGACCGAGCTTTGCAATATATCCGTTGATGTAATCGACTTCAGTCTTTCGTCCGCGACTCATATCTTGGTACATAGAAGGATAGTGCAAAGGATTTGCAACACGACTTACGTAATCGATAGCCTCCAACTCCTGCTGACGCGTATTAACCATACGAATTCCAGCACGATCGCACACGTCGTACGCTTCGTTAATAAGCTGTCGAGCCATATCCATAGCGCCAGGATACGAAATAAACTGACCCATTTGAATCTGATACATTGTGCACAAAGTGTTAACTACAGAATTGAAAACTACCTTCGCCATGCACGTACCCTTGAAATCTTCCGTAATAGTAGGATTCAAGCCTGCAGCTTTAAAGTCGTCTCGCATAGCAAGCTCAACATTGCTCACCTGCTCGTTCAACGCGCACATGTTCATGGTGCCAACGCCAACTTTACCAATAAAATCAACGTCGCCCGGACCGTTCAAAACTGTTGCAATCATTGCAGTTCCGCCATAAATGTGGTCATCCGGGAAATATTGCTGCAACTTTTCGAAGTGTCCCCAGCCGTTCATTGCAGCAAACACAACCTGATGCTCTTTAAACAAATGCTTACAACGCTCCAACATTTCCGCAAGCTGCATTTGCTTCATAAACACAATCCACACGTCCGGATCGCCGTCATAATCTTCAGGCGTATACATATTAATCGGCACTAAATGACGGTTTTCATGGTCGCGACTCACCATTACGCCGCCTTGCTCGCGGACCTTATTCACATTTTCATCCCAGGCATCAATGAAATCAACATGAATGCCAGCCGTTTCCTGCAACAAAACGCCATAGCGATATCCCATAGCTCCCGAACCGATCATTGCATATTTCATGCCACTCATAGTGACACCTCCTTTTAGGTAAAAATGTGCTTAGGCGAAATTCGTGTATACATGAAAATTCGTCGAAGCGACTGTAAATATAGTAAAAAGCAGTAAGGCTGATTGTAGTGACTAAAATCAGCCAACTGCTTTTTGGTTTTTATAGCATATTACACAGTTTTAGAAGAATGTCAAAATTCTGTACATCGGCAAGGCGCGAACGTCAACTGAATATACTTACAATTTATGCATGCATCACCTACTTACAAGTGAAAAAATTGACGAATTTGAGCAACTGTACCGTAAGAAGCTTGTGCACCAAATCCAGTAGCAGCATATGCAGCTACATAAGAAGCGAGCGACGCTGCATCAACCAACCGCATATCCACAGACAAACACGCAAGCACGGTACCCATAAAAGCATCACCACAACCCGTAGTATCAACGGCATTGACATGCTGAGCCATAATTCGATGCACCGAATTATCAGCATAATCCAAAACCATAGACCCACGTGAGCCAAGTGTTACTATTGCCTCATTAAAGCCAAACTCATGCATTGCATGAAGCGTATGCTTCCAATCAAATGAATCCCAATCACCGCTATCTGGTTCTGAAATATGCAATAGCTGTGCCATTTCATGCTCATTGACCAGTAAGATATCTGCAGATCGTATAAGATCTTGCGGTAATGTATCCAAAAAAGGCGAATTATTAAGCAAAACTTTTACGCCATGCTCATGCGCTAAGCGAGCGCACATCGTAACCGATTCTAATGGACTTTCCAAGCAAAGCCCTAATACTTTTGCATTAGTAATAGCAGCTTGCACAGATGGCGACTGAATATAATCAATATCAACTTGCGAGTTAGATCCAGGCGCATAAACAATAGTATTTTCGCCACTTTGCGCATCCACTGTAATCACTGTTGCGCCACTGTTGCAATTGGGTACATGACGTACATACGTCGTATCAACACCAGATTCTCGCAAAGCACCAGTAAGAAAATCAGCATTAGCATCATCGCCTACAGCACCGAACATACATACGTGCGCACCAAGCTTTGCAGCAGATACTGCCTGATTACCTGACTTACCTCCAGGCAGTATTCGTATTTCGTTACCTTTAATGGTCTCACCAGGCATAGGAAGACGATTAGCAACAATAGTATAATCCGCATTCATAGAACCAACTATCGCTACAGTAGGCATCTTCATATTTCGTAACGCAGGCAATGTCTCGTGTTGCAAAGCCACGTTAACAGGCTGAATGACTTTAATCTTTTCTAAACTCTCCAACGAGTCAAGCATATGATAACTACACATAATTCTCCCTAAATATTGCGCAAAACAAAGCTTAGAATGGAACACCACAACGTAGCAACACGTTAGAATACGGAGTAGTCTCACCCGTTCGAATCACGAATTTAGCTTGCGAAACAAGAGCCTTAAATCCTTGTTCGCCATCATGCGGCACATAAGTCAATGGCACACCAAGCAAATCCTTGACCCATGTTTCTGGAACATCATCACGAGCTTCTTCCGCCATAATACCAGATTCAAGAACAAGATCATCCTTTATTGATGCAAGCACATCAGGAAATCGCGGTATCCCAAAAACCAAAGCTAAATCAATAACTTCTACGCCCGCTGGGACAGGCAAGCCACAGTCAGAAACAACAAATTGGTCCTTATGCCTCAATTTTGCAATAGCAGCTGCTAATTGTGCGTTCAAAATACCATGAGTTAACATAATTCACCCCATATCGTGGCTCATAAAAGTGACATCAACAATGATCATCACTTTTATAACAAGTGCGCCACCACGAACATATATGATAAAAATCTTATTAAGAAAACAATGGCGTTGAGAACACTAAATCATACGGTATTAATAAATTTTACTGTTGCGATTATTTTCACGAAAGCATCATGAATGCTCTCAGCGCCATATAAATTTTGCATTAGCTATATTAATCTATAAAATTACTCAACATAAACTTTAATGTTTATACACAGAATTACATAGTTTTATGCAAATATGTATTACTCAAAATCACCCACATTCTTTACTGTCACTGTTTTCACAGTAATTGGCTCAGTCTTTGGAACACTTTTCCCCTTAATAGCTTTTACAGCAGCAGCAACGGCAGCACGACCAAGTTCCTTTGGCTGCTGAGCAATTGTTCCAGCCATTGCGCCGGCCTTAATAGCTTTCATACCGTCAGCAGTTCCATCGAAACCGACTACTTTAATTTCTTTACCAGCTTTAGCTCCTAATGCTTGAATGGCACCTAATGCCATCTCGTCATTTTCGGCGTAAATGCCGGTTGCATTCGGGTGCGATTGCAATAAATTAGTAGCCACATTTAATGCTTCAGCACGGTCAAAGTTAGCAGTTTGTTCTGCTACAACTTTAATATTTGAATATTTCTTAATACGATCTTTGAATCCTTTGCCACGGTCGCGAGTAGAAGCCGCTCCAGGAATACCTTGCAAAACCAAAACTTCACCCTTTTTGCCCATACTATTAGCTAGCGTGTCAGCAGCCTGAGCACCACCAGCAACGTTATCGGAAGCAATATGCGAAGTAACTTTTTCACCAGTTACAGAACGGTCAACAGAAATCACAGGCAAGTTCGCGCTTAGCAACGGGGCAACTGCAGGACCAGCAGCATCAGAATCTACAGGGTTAATAATAACAGCTTTTGCACCTTGTGATTGAGCATTCTGCGCTTGATCCTGCTGCTTTGCAGAATCATTCTGAGCGTCGGAAACTTGCAAATCAACACCAAGTTTCTTTGCTTCAGCTTGGGCACCATCACGCAAATCCACAAAGAACGGATTGTTCAAAGTAGAAACTAGCAATGCGACTTTATCGCCACCATTAGTACTACCACATGCACTCATGCTGACAATAAGTGCAGATGCTGCTGCAAACGCGCAAGCAATCTTTACGCCTCGACGCATAATTGGATAATTCATCATATCTCCTTTGATTATTGCCCTGTGCTACCGCAAGTTTTAGTTCGATAAATCCACAATGTTGCAGTGGCATAAGGCTGATGTTTCACCATCTCTTTACCTTATTGTTACGTAGTTTTGAGTTATAAAGTTCAGTTATAATATTCCAAAATCGTTTCAATTCTTGCTGAAAATATTGATTACTCGCCACTTACGAATCAACATTTGCAAGATTCATCTCCTTCCTACGAGAAGATCAAGTTTATAAAAAGTATTAATTTGCTGTCAGTGCGTATCTTCCTTGCGGCGCAAAGTGTCAAGGCTCACAGCAAAGGCAATAACCAAACCAATAACTACTTGCTGCCAGAAGGAGGAAACATTCAAAATATTCAAGCCATTACGAATTACAGCCAACAAAATTGCTCCTACGAAAGTGCCAGAAATCTTACCTTTACCTCCCGAAAGCGAAGCACCACCGATAACAACAGAAGCAATAGCATCCATTTCATAGCCAGTGGCAGCTTGAGGCTGAGCGGAATGTAAACGACCGGCAATAACTAAACCAGCGATGGCAGCGAAAATACCGGAAAAAACAAACACCATAATTTGTGTTTTATGAATATTGATGCCAGAAAGGCGAGAAGCCTCCATATTTCCACCAACAGCATACATAGAACGACCAGTAGTGGTGAAGTTCAGTATTACTGCAGCAAAAACGCCCATGATAATCATCATCACAATTGGCATTGGAATACCTAATATGTTGGCACCAAAGAAATTCACCATGCCAGAGGTGGAAATAGGACGACCATCTGAAATAACAAGGGTAAGTCCACGCGCAACAGACATCATTGCCAATGTAGCAATAAACGACGGTAACTTAAGAAAAGCGTTTGCAACACCTGAAATAAGGCCAAAAAGCGCACCGGTTACTATGCCTACAACAACAGTTAACACTGGTGGCAAACCCATAGAAACGCCTGTATACGCAACCAACATACTAGAAATTGCAGCCACTGCACCTACTGACAAATCAATACCAGCGGACACGATAACAAAGGTTTGACCGAATGCCAAAATAGCAACTGTCGCAGCTTGAATACCCACATTGAGAATATTCACACTTGTCAAAAATGCTGGCGTGGCGCACGAAAGCGCAGCACACAAGATAATCAAGCCGATAAGAGCGCCATTGCGTGATGCAAACTTTTTCGCTGCAGGCAAAAATCCTTTATCAACTGCACCGTATCCCAAATGCTCAGATTTTGCACTACTCGTAGCAGCCATAATTTATACTCCTTTAACAAATTTTGCTATAACTCACTGCACTGCTGTGTGCAATAAATTGTTGTATGCAAGTTTTACGTTTGATTGGTAACTTTAATTTTTAAGATTTCAATATGACTCATGTATCAGTTTCATATTGAAAGCAGTAAGGTTTTACTCATTCCTGTATGCTCAAATACCAGATGTATTAAGGTGAGTCACTGCAAGTTCCATCACACTTTCCTGCGTAGCCTCGCTTGCAGCTAATTCACCGCTGATTCTGCCGTTCGACATCACCAATACGCGATCTGACATGCCAAGCACTTCAGGCAAATCTGAGGATGCCATCAGCACAGCACCTCCATTTTCTACGATACTGTTAATCAACTCGTAAATTTCTACACGAGCACCAACATCAACACCACGAGTAGGCTCATCCAGCAACAGCACTTTCACGTTCGCCATAGACCATTTGCCGAACACGATTTTTTGTTGATTACCGCCAGATAGCGAACCAGCGAGTTGATCAATGTTTGCCATACGAATACGCAATTTTTTTGCAGTTTCTTCCTCGCGAGCACGCTGCCCTTTCAAATCCGCAAATCCTGCATGTGCTGTAGTAACTAATGTAGAAATTCCCAAATTTTCTGCAACAGATGCTTCAAGAATCAACCCTTGTACTCGACGATCTTCTGGGACTAAACCAAGACCAGCTGCGATGCTTCCTGCAATATTCGCTTTTGCAATAGATTTACCATCAACAGTTATTGAACCTGAATCATAACTATCTGCACCAAATATTGCACGAAGAACTTCGGTACGACCAGCACCTACCAAACCTGCAAGACCCACAACTTCGCCAGCATGAACGCTGAAGGATACGTTTTCTAACGTACCTTTTCGCGTTAAGCCTTCTACTTTTAGCAGCTCTTTGCCTTGACTACGTTTGCCATGAGGGAATTGATTTGTAATATCACGACCTACCATGAGTTTTACAAGTTCCTTCTCAGGAACTTGCGCATCAACAGTATCGACGTATTTGCCATCGCGAAGTACAGTTACAACATCACCAATACGCGCAATTTCATCTAAATGATGAGAAATAAACACCATTCCAACATTTTTGGATTTTAAATCTTCCATAATGTTAAATAACTGTTCGCATTCTGGTTTTGTTAGAGCAGCTGTTGGTTCATCAAGAATAAGGATAGATGCATGTTGCATAAGTGCTTTTGCTATTTCTACCATTTGTTGACGAGCTACACCAAGTTGTCCCATTGGCTTATTGACATCTTCATCTAAACCGATAACTTGCAATGCAGATTCCGCACGAGCACGCATCGTCGCCCGACTAACAAAACCAGCTTTCGTAGGAAGCATACCAAGGAACAAATTTTCCATAATAGAAAGTTCTGGCACCAAATTTAACTCTTGGTGAATCACAGCAATGCCCAATTTGCGAGCAGTATCCACATTAGGAATTCGCACTGTTTCACCATTGATCTCAATATGACCTTTATCTGGCTGATAAATGCCACTCATCATCTTAATAACTGTTGACTTGCCCGCACCATTTTCACCAAGGAGAACATGCACTTCACCTGGTTTTACTGTTACAGACACATTGTCAACTACCGTAGAATTACCGAATATTTTCGATACTCCTACTAGCGATAGTTCCGTCATGTCCTACCTCTTTCTTCGCTACAGCACCACTGCTGCCACGAAAATGCAATAAATTACGCTACATTACGCTTGTACTTTGGATGAGAATTATGCCGCACTGTGCATGCAAAAACGTAACAACAACGGTACGCTCAGGCGATTGCTGCACACGCCTACAAAGTCACGGTACAAAAATCAATAACAATAGTGTCAAGCTATAGAATAACAGCCTTACAGCTATGCATTTCCTAACGATTCACGCGGAATATACATAGTTTCTACTCGCTGCGATTGAACATCAACATTATGTTCTAACATATCCAAAAAAAGTGCGGCACTAGTACGACCAATGCGCTGAACTTGTTGCGAAATAGTAGAAATACGCGGCGTTGCTAAGCGGAATATTTCAACATCATCAAACGAGATAAGTGAAATATCACTGCCTATCACTAATCCTTCACGAGCCATTACATCCATCACTCGCAGCGCATCTGGCGAATAACCGACAATAAGCGCTTTTACACCAACGCTAATCATGCGATGCAACACGCTAGCACATGAGGATTGTTCAAATCCCGTAGATTCTACAAATACATGTTCTTCGCCAAATATCTCCGAAGCCACTGTACGAAATACTTGTTCACGTTCTTGCAGTGACGGTGAAGCGATAATTGGACCCGACACGTAGCCAACTGAGCAAAAACCATGTTGTTTAACATCCAATAATGCGTCACGAATACCTTGCTCTGGATCCGAATCCACAACTGGCACATGCATCAAATCGCCAGTCCGAGGCTCCACATGTCGATCCATAAACATAAGTGGAAGATGCTGCTCCATCAACATTCTCATAGCATCAGTTTCCTCACCCTGAGGCACAATAATCGCACCATCAATGCGTTGAGAAAGAATACTTGTAATGAATGAATCTTGACGAGCTGCACTCTCAGAAGATGTTCCAATAAACGCACAATAGCCGGCATCAAACAACGAGTCTTGCACAGTATACGCAAGCTCAGCAAAATACGCATTGCGTATATCTGGCACAAGTAGCCCCACTGTCTTAGTGCGAGATGACCGCATCGCCTGAGCGCGAGAATCTGGTATATAACCTAGTTCCGCAACTGCATGCTCAACTTTCGCCTTAGTGTTTGCCGATATACGACCCGTATTATTCAATGCGCGAGAAACAGTTGATACTGATATACCAGCACGTTGCGCAACATCGCGAATCGTAATGTACGACATGACACCTCCAGCTCATCTCTTATGCTCAACCAGTGTTAACAATTTTGCACTGTTATCGATATGTTTTGATTTTAGCTTGTACTCCATGTTTTATACTACGTTTTTCCATATACTCCTCTCGTTGGAGAAAAATAGCACTATGCAACCATGCATAAGAGCCTCTGTGCAATCTTATTCTCAATGAGCAGCTTCATCAGCGCTGAATAGAATCCGCAAATTGAGATAACGTTCCCACAATTGTCGGTTTCTTCAACTTACCTCATGCGGTAACGTTACCGCAACTATAACATTTTGCTAGAATGAACACAAGGGAAACACGCTAAAAAAAATTACTTTTCATGCACTGCGTTATCTTGAATTAAACGCAACATTAAAAAAATAATGCAACACTTATCTAACGGTGATTTTCAAAAAAGTTTCGCAAGAGTTGAGCACACTCAGATTCGCATACTGAGCCAATAACTTCCGGACGCGAACCAACATGAGGATCTCGCAAAATATCCCACACAGACCCACACGCACCAAGTTTGGCATCCCATGCGCCGAAAATCACGCGTTTAAGACGCGTTTGCAGCACAGCTCCAGCACACATAGGACAAGGCTCAAGAGTTACTACCAAAGTGCAATCAGATAGATTCCAAGATTTGCGCGAGATAGCAGCATCTTTCATAGCAAGCACTTCAGCATGAGCCAAAGGATCAGCGCTCTGCTCGCGCATATTTGCGCCTTTGCCAATAATATTGCCGTCGCCATCAAGCACAACTGCTCCAACTGGGACTTCGCCTGCAGAAGCAGACTCTCGAGCCAAATTCAAGGCTTGATTCATTGCAAATACTATCTCATCGCGCATATTCATGAAATCACTTTACAGATTAATTTACAGATTAAGAAAAAACAAAATCGAATAAATTTACATAATCCAAATAAATCTACATAAGCCCAGAAGAAATATCGTGAGTTACAAACCATTTGCGAATATCGCCAATTTCGTTCATATCAACAGCATGATCCAGTCCGCGATAACGACGTTCTTCTAGCCAAGTATGCTCTTCAAGCCACGCGGCAGCAGCCGAAAATTCGTAAGGAGGAATCACGTCATCTTCTAATCCGTAGCCGAAAAATACAGGCGTATTACGTTCCGCTAAATCGTCGTCTTTCAAAGCAATTTCAGATGCAGAAGTAGGAGCATTAGGAGCTATAAACCCAGAAAGCGAAACAGCTGCACGATAACGCGCAGGATTCAAACGCAAAACGTGCACTGCGAGCGCAGCTCCTTGCGAAAAACCAAATGGCACAATGTCGCGATTTGCTGGAATATTTTCACGCACCCACTCGTCGATTGAGACAGCAGCAGCATACATGTCGTAATCTAAATCTTCTCGCTGAGGTACAGCATCGTGGAACCAACTGTAAGCGCCTTCCGCCAGCTTAAGCGGAGCACGTAAAGCGATTGCATCATTATATGGTGCCACTACTCGCAACAAATCCAATAAATCTTCCTCGTTAGAACCCCAACCGTGAAGAAGCAAAAGCAGCGGATGCGTTGGATGAGCTGAAGCATTACCTTGCGAATACTGTGCATTCGTAACTTTTAAAGGTTCACCAAAATGACCAGGCACAACGTGAGATTCACGACCAATATGATGTTCGTAAGAATTGTTATTTGCATTATTGATATTTAGTTCATCGTTAGTGTTCATTACATCACCGTCGCTTGTAATAAATAGAAGTTTGTACAATACTCGAGAAGTTTGTACAACATTCGCACTTTTTGCACTGCAGTTGCAATATAGCTGCTTTATATTTGCACTATACTTGCACAAAAGGCCAGAATCGTAAGAGGCAAAACCCTTGCAATTCCAGCCTTTTTGACGAGTGCGAACGGCGGGACTTGAACCCGCACGAGCATACGCTCACTGCCACCTGAAGACAGCGCGTCTACCATTCCGCCACGTTCGCATACAAAGTGCAAGGCTATCATATTTAACATAGATTCGCAATATTTAGCCTAGCATTTTGCGCTCAAAACTACTATCAGCCTTTAGAACCGTTTTCGTAATAGTGCGCAAGAGTCTCATCGCGGAACTCTTCAAAATATCCGCCGTCAATAGAAGCTCGGATATCGTCGAGTAATTTCACAAAGAAACGCTCATTATGAATGGTCGCAAGCGTAAATCCATTCATTTCACTAGCGCGCAACAAATGATCCACATACATTCTGGAATAATGCGTGCAAGTGTAGCAATCGCAGCCTTCTTCAAGCGGACGCTGATCATGCTTAAACTCAGCACGTTTTACGTTGTAGCGACCATGTCGAGTAAAAATTGCACCGTTCCTTCCGCAGCGAGCAGGAGCAACACAGTCGAAAGTATCTCCACCATTTTCAACACACGCAAAAATATCGTCAACTGCAGCAATACCAAGCACGTGACGAGGTCGATTTTCCGGCATAGCATCGCAAATCCATGCACAAGTATCACCAATAATTCGCTTCTCAATAGCGCCGCCGATTCCGACTCCATCAAAATCTAAAGAAGCAATCTCTTCAGCTGCATGCCTACGCAAATCCTCATAATTCGCGCCCTGCACAACACCATACAACGCTTGATAAGGCTTACCAACGCGCTCCTGCGTTAAACGCTGATGCTCAGCGACACAACGCTTAGCCCAGCGGAAAGTGCGCTCTACTGACTCCTCCTGGTAACGACGCGTATTCATCAAAGTAGTAAGCTCATCGAAAGCAAACATAATATCCGCACCAAGCTTATGCTGTATTCCCATAGAAATTTCAGCACTAAAACGGTGCTTGGCTCCGTTAAGAGGAGACTTAAAAGTTACGCCATCCTCGTCAACAAAAGCCATGCGCTCCTTACCGGCTGCAATAACGTCGTCCGACTTCATGCCAGTAACGTCCATTGCGAGCGTCTTCTTAAAACCAGCACCCAAAGAAAGAACCTGAAATCCACCAGAATCCGTAAAGGTTGGCTTATCCCAGTTCATAAACTTTCCCAATCCGCCAGCTTCGTCAAGAACATCCGCGCCCGGACGCTCATACAAGTGAAAAGCATTTGAAAGCATGCACTGCGCACCCAAATCCTTAATGCTTTCTGGCAATACTGCCTTCATTGCAGCTTGAGTTGCAACAGGCACAAAAGCTGGAGTTTGAATATCTCCGTGAGGAGTGTGAATTACGCCGGTGCGCCCATAGCGAGCGCCATCACGACCTTTACCTTCAGCAGTATTGGAAAGTCGCGTTTTGGTTGTAAAAGAAAATTCTTTGCGGTCACCAGGTTTCCCCGGTTCAGCTCCGCGTGGATGTTCAAGAAGACTTGTCATAACATTTACTTTATTAGAAGGCATGACGAGCGTAAATCAAAAAACACGCACAATTTATATTTTCATGTGACAATATCCAATTAATTTGCAAATTTATGAAATTTATAAAGCAAATTATTTAAAAAATTATAAAAAAACATACTAGCTATTACATAGATAACGGCATGGTTTATTATGGTGTGTTAAGAGTCTTTTGTAAGGAGGATGAATGGCTGACGATATGTATGGTGCAAATCAGCAGGAATCCAATGAAACTGCAAATAATGGATATTACGAGCAGCAGGAACAGCCGACGCAGGCAACGCAACCAGCACAACCAACGCAAGCAGCACAACCAGCACAAACATATAGCCCAGCTCCTGAATTCGGAGCTTACGGTCCAACAAATAACGAAAATGAAGCTGGTACAAACACTACACAGTATCCAGCTAACAATTACGCCGTAAACCAAAATAACGATGCGAATAATACAAATATCAGCAATGCTCCTACGCAATACACCGGATCGCAAAATTACTACGGAAATAATAATTCTAATAGCTTCGGAAATACGTATAATTACGGCACAGACAATAATTCTTACCCAAATAATGAAGTTGGCAATCAAACACCAGCACAACAAAATTTTGGAAATAATGCAAGCAACGAAGAAAATGAAAATATAGCAAAAACGAGCATTATTAACACAAATGCAGAAAATAAAAACGCTAAAAACAATGCGAAAAACACAAATAAGAAAGGTAACAAAAGAAAAACAAAAAGCTCTTCATCAACTGTTTTTGTTGCCATTCTATCCTCTGCAATTTCTGCAATAGTTTGCGTAGTTGTAGTTATGTTTGCAATCTCGCAAGGTCTTATTTCAATTCCACAAAGCAGTTCTTTATCAAGCATCGGATCTAATTCTTCTGGCCCTGGAACCGCAGTAGTTAAAGGCGGTCAAGCTCCAGATTGGCAAGGAGTTGCAAAAAATGTTTCTGGAGCCGTTGTTTCTATACAAACTCGTTTAGAGAAAGGCATGGGAAAGGGTTCTGGAGCAATCATTGACTCAAAAGGTTACGTTGTAACAAATAATCACGTAATTGCTGATGCAAAAGAAATTCAAGTAACGCTTTCTAACGGTCAAATTTATTCAGCCACATTAGTTGGAGCGGATAAAACTACTGATTTGGCAGTACTTAAATTAGACAATTCACCAAATAATTTAAAGGCAGTCCAATTTGCTGACTCTAATCTACTTTCCGTTGGCGAATCGGTTATGGCAATCGGAAATCCGCTTGGATATGACGATACGGCTACTACAGGCATTGTTTCTGCTCTGAATCGTCCAGTATCAGTTATGGATGATCAAAGCCGCTCTGAAGTTGTAACTAATGCTGTACAAATTGATGCAGCTATTAATCCAGGAAATTCGGGCGGTCCAACTTTTAACGCTGCCGGAAAAGTCATAGGCATTAATTCTTCTATTGCAGCAACCTCAATTCAAGGGGAAGCTACAGGATCTATCGGTATCGGCTTTGCAATTCCAGCAAATTTGGTAAAACGAGTAGTTACAGAAATTATTAAAAATGGTTCTGTAAAGCATGTAGCTCTGGGAATCATGATTAAAAGCACAGCAGTTGAGTCTGAAGGAATTACTCGCGGAGGAGCTCAAGTTGTTTCTGTAAATCAAGGAAGCCCTGCTGAAAAAGCTGGCCTCAAAGCCAATGACACTATTGTTGCATTTGACGATAAGCCTGTATCTAATAATTACGCACTTCTCGGCTATGTGAGAGCAACAGCGTTCAACCAAAAAGCTACGATCACAATAGTTCGTAACGGCAACACACTTAAGTTGCAAATCACATTCAACCAAGAAGAAGCTGCTGTTAATGGCACAAATAAGCGAGAAAAGCAGTTAAAGCAAAACCAAAAGAAGCCTAGCAAAAAACGCAGCAGTAAGTCGGATGATGACGACGATTTACAGCAGCGCGGAGATGACGACGGCGACGATGGTGGAATATTTGATCCATTCGGTTTCTGGTAAATAAAACCGCATGTTTTACATTAAAAAGTAAAACATTGTAATAAAAAATGCCCCTAAATAAGTTACTTAACTTACGCAGGGGCATTTTCATAGTGCAATTAAATGTAAGTAAATATACTGAAATATATTTAACTGTATTTACATGTTTATATAAATGCGCTAATTATTTTTTGCGCTCGTATACAATAATTCTTCCTTCTGAAGTTCTTGCTTTCCAAGATGATTTTGTTTTAGCAATAGTACGCTCAGTATAATGGTCAATATTGTAATTTAACGAAACAAAGTAATACCAAGGTTTGCTTGATTCCGTAACGAAGAATTCTGGCTCTTTCTTTGCCTTGCAAACAGCCATCTCATTTGATGCCTGTTCTTGAGATGGCCGCTCATTTGTAATAAACGAGCTATTCTTATAACTGCAATCAATAAGATTCTTTGAGAAATAAGGATTTGCTGTAATAAGCTGCCACGAGTATTGATGAATATCTTCAAATTCCGGAACAATAACATTACCTTGCTTATCGGTTTTTTCGTCTTGATGCAGCCAAGACGTTACAAATCGCTTATTTTCAGCATGATTTTGCTTAATAAATTGCGCAAGTGCACGCGAGCCTGAATAGTCGAATCGAATATCGTTAACGCAAGAATACGCGTTCCAAACTAAGCTTGGGTACAATAAAACAACAGTAATAATGCCAGCAATAACTTTGCTTCCGGCAGATTTACTTGCAGATTTACTATTGCTATTTTCAGTTTTATTTGTATTTTTATACTCAGCTTTGAATAACCTAAAAATAATCGTCGGCATATCTTTAGATTCCAGTGGCTTACGCGCAATGCACATCCAAAGTTGAGCCACGAAGAATACAAAAACGATTCCTACGTGATGCAAAGTGAAATATTGTGTTGCAATTGCTGCAAAAGTCAAGTAAGGGAGTATTAAAGAAACAAGCATGCCCCTTCGATAAGCGATTCTTACAGCGAAAGCCCATATTAAAATCGAAATAATAACGCAAATAATCGCGGAAGGTACGCTTAGTGTGAGTCTGCGTAAAGAAACATCGCCGGCAAATTGAGTAAACATGCTTTCTGATGGCATAACGAAAATAAACGACAAGAATTGCGTAAGAGGAGAATTTCCGTCGAATGTTTCACGTGATGCAAAAGCGTTAGAAGCAGGCCAAATACAAATAATGCTTGCAATTCCAACTAAAGCAAGAATTATCCAGCTTACTAATCTGTTAGCGTTAGAGAATATTTCAGCGAAAGCTTTTTTAATTCCTGCAGATTTTGCAGCTCGCCAAATCCAAGCCAAAGCAAAACCTGCTGCTAAAGCAATGCCGTACGCACTGATTGCACATAAAAGTACAAGACTTAAAGCGAGTTTCCAAGTATCAGAAGGTTTAGAATCAGATTGTTTCCAATAATGCGCAACCATGAACAAAGCCGTGCAAAGAAGAGCATACGGACGAGACGTAACGCCATATTGGAAGCACAAAAAATACGTAAACGGAAGCAAAAATACAGCTAATTTACTAAAAGGCGCGCGGAAAATAAGCCAACCGCCCAAAAGCGCAGTGCATAGAATCTGCACGCCTTTAAGACCAATTTCGTATGGCACTCCTGTTTTTGCCGTGATTGAAAGAAGCAAAGTCCAAAGAGGTGGATGACCCTCATAATGTGGACGAAGAGTTAACAAATCTGCAAACGAAGAATCGCGCGCAATAAGCCAACTTTGAGCTTCATCGAACCAAGGCTCATGGAAGCACATCACTACTACGACAACAGCCATGTACGCAATAAAAATAAGCGTGCGCACATGCTTTAAAAACCATAGTTTATTCGAATTATTTAAAGTTTTAGTCGTATTCGTAATTGCAGTTGCGTCTGTAGTAACTGAATTAGCATTCGCAGTAGTATTTTCGCTCATAGCTATTCTGTTTTCGCAGCCAAACGACGAGCGTTAGCAACAGCATACAAACTAATGCCTGCTGCAACAGAAGCGTTAAGAGACTCAACCGCGCTAGAAATTGGGATTCCAGCAATTGCATCGCACGCTTCTCGCGTAAGACGACTCATGCCCTTACCTTCAGATCCGAGCACAACAACTAGCGGATCAGTTTCAAAACCAGTTTCTCCGACAAGCTTATCGCCGCCGCCATCGAGACCAATTGCATACCATCCGCGCTCGCGCAAACCTTGAATTGCCTTATTTAAATTCACAACTCGAGCAACCGGCAAATGAGCTGCAGCACCGGCAGAAACCTTCCAAGCGGCAGCAGTTACGGAAGCACTTCTGCGCTCAGGCAAAATCACGCCATTAGCACCGAAAGCTGCTGCAGAACGAATAACAGCACCCAAATTTTGAGGATCTGTAACGCCGTCCAAAGCAATAAATAGTGGTCGAGCATTAATGCGAGCAGAATCTGAATCAGCAGCTTCCATTGCGCGCGCCTTCTTTTCAGCGCGTTCAACCAACTCTTGCAAAGAGTGATACTGGTAAGGCTGAACTTTCAAAATAACGCCCTGATGATTCGTGCTATGTGCAATACGATCCATCTCAAGGCGATCTGCTTCAAGCAAACGCAAACCCTGCATGCCTGCTAACTTAACGATTTCGCGCGTGCGATCGTCGTGCTCAATGCGATTAGCAACATACAATTGCGTGCTTGGAACTCCAACCCTTAAAGCCTCTAAAGCAGCATTGCGGCCAATTACCAACTCGTCTGAATCGCTACCAAGCTTATCCACGCGACGGCGCGCAGCCAAACGAGGATCCGCAAACGTGCGCTTAATAGCAGCTTTCTTAGCAAAATAAGCTTTGTGATACACGCGATCTTCAGCCTTCGGAGTAGGCCCTTTTCCGCGTAAAGCATTGCGATGTTTTCCACCCGACCCCTTGGTCGGTCCTTTTTTCGTAGTCATACTCCTATTCTCACATGCCCCCGAGGCATTGCTATTAATGGCTTTCTGCAGTCGGCAAAATTTGCTGATTCTAAGCTCGGCGCGTTGTATGGCATAATAGAACGGTACTTAATTGTTGCAAACTATTGCAATATTCCACAACCGCGCAATAGTTACAATACAAAGCGCTAAAAATGGCGTTAGCATTGCGATTATTGACTACTCCGCGGCACTCCCAAGGGGGAAGATATGGTTGATCACGCTCTTGATCAATCCAATAAAACAGCTGACTCTTCAGCTAATAGCAAAGATCCATCATTGTGTGATGTTCAACAAGTAGCTAAATCGCTTAACGTAGATATTTCATGCGGTTTAAGCTCTGAGGAAGCTGCAAAAAGACTTGATCAATTCGGTCCGAATGCACTTGCTGCTGCTCCTAAAATTCCAGCATGGAAACGATTCCTTGATCAATTTAAAGATCCGCTCGTTTACTTGCTTATTGCAGCAACTATTATTTCTGCAATCGCGTGGTTTGTTGAGCGCGCACAACATAAAGGAAACAGCGGTGGGGAGATTCTGCCGTTTGATTCAATCGTAATTATCATTATTTTGATTGCAAACGCAGTTCTTGGCTACATTCAAGAGTCGCGCGCAGAAGAAGCAGTCGAAGCTTTAGCTAGAATGAGCGCTCCGCAAACTTCAGTTTTGCGCGACGGCAGCGTGGTGCGCATTAATACTGCAGAAGTTGTGCCAGGCGATATTTTAGTGCTTGGCGAAGGCGATGCTGTGTCTGCAGACGGTCGACTTATAGCAGCGGCTTCATTACGCGTAGCCGAGGCAAGTCTTACAGGCGAATCTGTTGCAGTAAGCAAACGTCCGAATACGCTTTCGTCTGCAAAAGCTTTAGGCGATCGTACAAATATGGTTTTCAACGGAACTGCTGTTACGCAAGGAACCGGTCGCGCTATAGTCACCTCTACAGGTATGCGCACGCAAGTTGGCAAAATCGCGGATATGCTTTCAAAATCAGATGACGAAGCAACACCTCTCGAGAAAGAAATGGTACACGTTTCTAAAGTTCTTGGAATTGCGGTGTGCATTATTGCGGCTGTTGTTCTTGCTTCCATGTGGCTGATTGAAGGCTTCCACAGTATTCAAGATATTATTGATTCTCTGCTGCTTTCTGTTTCCCTAGCCGTTGCCGCTGTTCCAGAAGGTTTAGCTGCGATTTTGACAGTAGTTCTTGCACTTGGCGTGCAACGAATGGTGAAGCATCATGCTGTTGTAAAAAAGCTTTCATCTGTGGAAACTCTTGGTTCTGCTTCTGTTATTTGCTCCGATAAAACAGGTACTTTAACTCGAAACGAGATGACTGTTGAGCGCGTAATAACACCTAGCGGCGAAGTTCAGCTTACAGGAAGCGGTTACAAGCCTGAAGGTCGCATGATATTAATTGGTTCTGCAGATGCTGACTTAGCAGTGCCGCAAAATCTTGCTACAGAAGTATTAGGCGCGTTAGGCTCCGGATGTTTAGCTAACGACGGCGATTTACACTATGACGAAACTACTAAAAGTTGGCAGCCTGTGGGAGACCCTACAGAAGTTTCGCTAGTAGTAGCAGCGCGTAAAACAAAAGCAGACAAGCGTTACGCTCATTTGACTCGAGTTGCGGAAGTACCTTTTACTTCTGAACGCAAACGTATGTCTGTTGTTGTTAAAGATGGTTCGGATTCTGGAAATCTGATTGTTTGTGCTAAGGGCGCTCCGGACGTGCTGCTTTCTTATTGCACGCGTATTGCAGTAGCTGGTGCCGTGCGTCCGCTTACTGACGGCGATCGCGAAGATATTTTAGCAACTGTTGAGCGTCTTTCCGGAGAAGCCTACCGCACGCTTGGAATGGCTTATAGGCCGCTTGGAGTCGATAGTCTTTCAAAAGTTGATGGCATGGTTTCTAACGCTGCAGGTCAAATCGCGGACGTCGCGGAACAAAGTGACGTACTAGAATCTGATTTGATTTGGAACGGCATGGTTGGAATTATTGATCCTCCGCGAATTGAAGTTCGAGATAGTGTAGCTCAAGCTCATCGCGCTGGAATCCGTACTGTTATGATTACAGGCGACCATCCTCTTACGGCTACGCGTATTGCTCGAGATCTTGGAATTATTGGAAAAGATGAGCATGCGCTTACAGGCGACGAACTTGACGAGTTGCTCTCACGCGACGACGACAACATTGCTTTTGACGAAGCAATCAGTAAAACTAGCGTGTACGCTCGAGTAGCTCCTGAGCACAAGTTAGCTATCGTTTCTTCGCTTCAACGTCAAGGCAACATTGTTGCTATGACAGGCGACGGCGTAAACGATGCTCCAGCCGTAAAGTCTGCCGATATTGGCGTCGCAATGGGCATTACCGGTACAGAAGTAACTAAAGAGTCTGCCAAGATGATTTTGGCTGACGATAATTTCTCGACAATTGTTGCAGCAGTGCGCGAAGGTCGCGGAATTTTCGACAATATTCGTAAATTCTTGCGATACTTGCTCAGTTCTAACGTTGGCGAAGTTTGCACAGTTTTCGGCGGCGTAGTTTTTGCTGGAGCGCTTGGAATTACGCAGCCAAACTCTGTTGGCGTAACTTTGCCTTTGCTCGCAACTCAGCTTTTGTGGATTAACTTGCTTACGGATGCAGCTCCTGCACTCGCGATGGGCGTTGATCCGCAAACTGACGATGTAATGGATAGAAAGCCTCGAAAACTTACCGATAGCGTTATTGACCGACGAATGTGGGGAGATATTGTATTCATTGGCATAATCATGGCTGCTATCACTTTAATCGGCATGGATATGCATTTGGCAGGCGGATTCTTTACGGACCGTTCTGTTGGAATTATGGATCACGCTGCTCAGCTTACTCACGCTCGCACAATGGGCTTCACAATTCTTGTGTTTGCGCAAATGCTGAATGCGTTAGCATCTCGTTCAGACTCACAAAGCGTATTTGTAGGCTTATTTGCAAATCGTTGGCTTTGGGGTGCTATAGCAGTTTCCGTTGTGCTGCAGTTGGCTGTAATTTACATACCGTTCTTGAACGAGCCATTTGGCACTGTTCCTTTGAGCGTAACGGAATGGTTCGAGTGCCTCGGTCTTTCAATGGTCGTGTTAATTGCTTCCGAATTGCGTAAATGCGTGCTTCGTTTCATTGCAAAACGTAAAGCAGCGAACGCCTTAACTATTGCCGCTTAATAAAATACATTATTAAGCTGTTTTGCAAATACGCGGTACAGTACGTAGTTTTTTACATAACCTACGTTTCTGTGCCGCGTTTTGTGTTTTTATTTTCTATAAAATTTTTTGCAGTCAATCACAGACCGCGGCACGCGCTACAATTGTGCGTATTGTATTTTTCGCGCAAAATAGCAATAAATATTTCGTGCGAACAATGAAGTTGCTGATGTATAAGCTTTATTGCAAGGAGATTTGACGTCATGCTGTTGTCTGATCACGACATTCTCAAAGCTCATGATGAGGGTCACATTGATTTGACCCCGTGGACCCCGGAAATGGTACAGCCAGCGTCAATTGACGTGCGCCTCGACCGTTTCTTCCGATTATTTAACAATCATGCTTACACATATGTTGATCCTGCAGAAAATCAGGGAGAACTTACGGAACAGTTCGAGGTAGCTCCTGACGAGCCATGGATTCTTCATCCTGGAGAGTTCGCACTCGGTGCTACGTGGGAATATGTAAAACTTGACGCTACTATTGCTGCACGTTTGGAAGGCAAAAGCTCGCTTGGTCGTCTTGGTATTTTGACACATTCCACAGCTGGCTTCATCGATCCAGGTTTCGAAGGTCATATTACTTTGGAACTTTCGAACGTCAGCACTTTGCCAGTTAAGCTTTGGCCTGGAATGAAGATTGGGCAAATGTGCTTCTTCCAGTTAAGCTCACCATGTAAAAACCCATATGGTTCAGCTGTTAACGGATCACACTATCAAGGTCAGCGCGGTCCAACTCCGTCGCGTTCGTATGAGCATTTCTATCGTGCTGATTTAAGCGAATAATATTTTTAGAAAAATGATTCCGTTTTCAGAAAATTAATTCCTAAAATAGCAAGATTTAGAAGAAAAGTATATAATTCTCAGGTAATTATCAGTTAGCGTTACTGTTCTGCTCAGAATAGTGTGATTATATAATATTGTCGACAAAAAGACAGGTGCAGAGCACCTAAAACTTATTCTTTTCTTCTCTCCTTTATTTCCCCGGCGCATAGACGCCGGGGTTAAATTTTTTCTGCACGAAACGCCGAATTAACACTAAAAGGTTGACATTGTCACGGCTACGGCTAAACTTGTGCAACAAGATTGGAGGTTGATGAACATGAATACTCGTTTCTGGCGCAGCTGGCGTAGTTAAAAGCGAGTTCACATATCGGTGTGGGCTTGCTGATTTTAAACAATCAACGGGGCTATGCCGGATTCATCATCAACGTTATTTGAGCTGAATGGCATATAAGCTGCCATCCAGCTTTTTTGTTATCTGAGCACACGCCCTTCAAATTTACAAAATAATCAACACAACAAATAACAAATAACAAACCTAATGCCGATTTTCTCGGCACACACAAGAAGGGCAAAATTATGGTAAACGCAGTTGAACAAAACATGTATTACGGCGAATTTGGCGGACAGTACGTACCAGATATGATTCGTCCAGCACTCGACGCAGTAGCAGAAGCTTACTTACAATACAAAGACGATCCAGAGTTCCGCAATGAATTAGCTGGATTATTAAAAGATTACGACGGTCGCGAAACGCCTTTATACTACGCTGAATCTTTCACAAAATATTTAGGCGGCGCAAAAGTGTATTTAAAGCGCGAAGATTTAAACCATCTCGGCGCTCATAAAATGAACAATGTTCTCGGACAAATTTTACTCGCTCAGCGCATGGGTAAAAAGCGCATTATTGCTGAAACTGGAGCCGGTCAGCATGGTGTTGCCACTGCTGCTGCAGCAGCACGATTCGGCATGGAATGCGAAATTTTTATGGGCGCGCTTGATTGTGAACGCCAAAAACTTAACGTTTTTAGAATGACTTTGCTCGGCGCAAAAGTTCATGCTGTTCAAGAAGGCACAAAAACTTTAAAAGATGCTGTAACTGCAGCATTTATGGATTATGCACAACACTTGGATGATACCTTCTACATCGTTGGTTCCGCAGTGGGACCTTACCCTTATCCACAAATGGTTCGCGATTTTCAAAGCGTTATTAGCAAAGAGTCGAGAAGGCAGATCCTAGAAAAAGAAGGCAGATTACCGAATGCTGTAATTGCTTGCATTGGTGGCGGTTCTAATGCAATTGGTTCTTTTGCAGCATATATTGATGATCCGTCTGTACGATTGATTGGTGCTGAAGGCGCAGGTAAAGGCGCTGATACTCCTCAAAATGCTGCTACTATGACGAATGGAAAAATTGGCATTACGGACGGCATGAAAACTTATGTTCTTATGGATGATGACGGTAACGAGCTTCCAGCCTACTCTATTTCTGCAGGATTGGATTATCCTGGAGTCGGTCCAGAACATTCATATTTAAAGGATTCTGGTCGCGCAGAATACTACGCAATCACTGATGATGAAGCAGTTCAAGCTTTCCGCGCACTTTCTAAAGTTGAAGGAATCATACCAGCTTTGGAAAGCTCACACGCAATAGCACAAGCTATGAAGATGGTTCCAAAGATGAGTAAGGATGACATTGTTTTAGTAACAGTTTCCGGCCGTGGAGATAAGGATGTAAATCAAGTAGCACGCTATCTTGGAATTGAATTATAAATCATTAATTTAGCAACAAATAAAACATAGCGAATAAAACGAGGCAGTAATTCTCAAAATAAAGTGAGAATAAAAGAAAAGTAAGAGAAGAAGAATATGGCACTTCTGCAGCTAACTTAGCAAACAGAAGTGCCTATTTTATTTTTATTTTTAAGCAGAATTCCTACTTATTTTTTATGCAAATCAGAGCATGCCGAACTAATTATTTTGCACAATCCTTCCATAATTCTGTCTACTGGAGAAGCTGCGCGCCAATTCAAATATAGTGATCGATAAGGTTTAGGATTCTTAAACTCACGCAACATCAAACCAGCTGGCTGCACAATTGGAGGTACAGTTGCAAGACGCGGCAATAACGTCACATCTTTGCTACCTATAACCATATATCGCAAAGTTTCTAACGATGTTGCTCTAAATTCAGATTGCTTCGCACCTACTTTTTGGCATACGTCGAGCATGCTTCTACGCATACAATGCCCATCTTCTAATAAAAGCACTTTCTGAGTAGACAAATCTGAAAGTTCAATTGGTTTACTTTCGTGTCCTAGCAAAGAATTTGTAGAAGCAGCAAGAAGAAAATCTTCGTCAAAAACATGACACACTTTTATTGAAGGAGCATTCAAACTTTCGCTTAATATAACTGCATCAACTTGACCGCTATCTAGCAAATCAATAAGTTTTGCTGATTTTTCTTCTATAAAGCGAATAGTAAGTTTTGGTTTTAAACGTCTGAGAACAGGCATAATCCGCGGAAGTAAGTATGGTCCTAATGTTGGAAACACACCCAAAACCACTGTAGATGACCATGGATCTTCTGAGCGTCTTGCAGCTTGTCGAATACGTGACATATCTGCCTGAATACGTTTAGCATAATAAACCACTTCCCTCCCAGCAGGAGTTAAGATTTGTTTTCCGGGTGTACGCTCAATAAGTTCTACGCCTAAAGTCTCTTCAAGTTTTTTAATTTGTGTTGAAAGAGTAGGCTGAGAGACGCGCATACGAGCAGCCGCCTTAGTAAAGCTTCCTTCTTGTGCAAAAGCTATTAGATATTCTAACGCTCTAATATTCATAAGACGTCTCCCCCTTGTTTATTGCATAATAAATCTTACAGATTATTTATTTTGCGTGCTGCGGATAAGATAGTCAAATGCAGACAGTGCAGCATTTGCGCCCGTTCCATACGCTGTAACGATCTGCTTATACGGTTCGTCTGAACAATCTCCAGCAGCAAAAACACCCGGAGTATCAGTGCATCCAGCGCGATTTGTAATAATTTCTCCCCGATTATTGAGAGGAATATTATTTGCAAGCCAACGAGTATTTGGAGCTAAACCAATTTGCACAAAAACCCCATCAGTTTCAACAATATGTTCTCTGTTTTCATCATTGTCTGCTTTATTGCGATCTATATAACGTATTGCAGTAACTTTACTACCATTACCTTCAATACTGCTTACTGCAGCACTTGTAATAACTTCAGTGTTAGGTAATTTATGCAAAGCATTAAGCAATACTTGATCCGCTTTAAGCACATCCATGAACTCAACCACCGTCACATGTTTTGCAACTCCTGCTAAATCGATAGCAGCTTCAACACCAGAATTTCCGCCGCCAACAACTACAACATTCTTATCTTTGAAAAGTGGACCGTCGCAATGAGGGCAGAATGATACGCCTCTATTCCTATACTCATCTTCTCCGGGAATGCCCAACGTACGCCAAGTCGCGCCAGTTGCAATAATCACTGCACGCGCTTTCAAAGATCCGCCAGAACGCGCATGAATAGTATGCAACCCATATGGTTCCTTAGATAAATCGAGTGAGTCTGCCCAATCAGGAGTAAATACATCAATATCGTATTGCGAAATATGCTTAGTTAAATCTGCTGCTAGTTGAGAACCAGTCGTATGTGTTTGGGAAATATGATTTTCAATACTTTCAGTTTCTACAACCTGACCGCCACGATGATCCATAATCATAGCCGTACGCAAGCCTTTACGAGCAGTATAAATTGCGGCAGCGGAAGCAGCAGGGCCGCCACCAACAATAACAATATCGTATGGATTTTGTGAATTCATTTTTTCTGCGAGCGCAACATTTGCCGAAGAAACGCTATTTTCATTATTGCCATTCTCATTCTGCTCAACAGATTTTTCTTGTGCTGCAAGAACAGATACAAGTTCGTCAATTCCTGCCCGTCCGGAGGAAATAAGTTTGCCATTTTCAAAAACTGCTGGCACACTCATTACACCGAGTTTGTCTACTTCTTCGCGGAAAGCGCTACCTTCAACTACAGTATGCTGAATTTTAGGGTTAATAATAGAAATGGTATTAAGTGATTGCACAACTTCTGGGCAATTTAAGCAAGTTACCGACATGTATGTTGTCACATTGTGTGAACCAAGCTTTAGTATTGCATTGCGCTGCGCATCACTAATTTTTGGCGCATATCCACTTACTTGTAGAAGCGCTAGTACTAAAGAGCTGAATTCGTGTCCTAAAGGCAATCCTGCAAAACTAACCGACACAGTAGATTCTCCATTTACTGGATTATCTAGTTTTCTGCGCAATTCAAAGCTTGGCTTACGCTTTACATTGCTAATTTCATTATTATTTACTTCAGAAATACTAATTTTGTTGCTTTGTTGAGATACTTCTTCTAACAAGGCTTTGACTTTTTGAGATGTTTCAGAATTATCAACGTAAGAAATAATTTCTATTTTAGATACCATCTTTTTTAGTAATTCTGAAAGCTGAGCAGTTAATGACGCATTCAACAAAGACATAGTTTACTTCCCTTTACAATTTTCGTCACAAGCAAAAATAAGAGAAATGCGTAGGAAACTATGAACGTAGCTCCCTACGCATTGAGATAATTCTTTAAAAATATTCTTTAATATTTAATATTTAATTGCAAAAATCAGATTTTGCCGACTAAATCGATAGAAGGTTCCAAGGTTTCTTCGCCCTGCTCCCATTTTGCTGGGCAAACTTCGCCTGGGTGCGCTGCAATATACTGTGCTGCTTTAACTTTACGAAGCAGCTCGTCTGCGTTACGACCAATTCCGTCTGCAGTCATCTCAAAGAACTGAATCATACCTTGCGGATCCACAAGGAACGTAGCACGGTGAGCTAAACCGGATTCTTGATTCCAAGCGTCAAAATTACGCGAAAGAGCGCCTGAAGGATCGCCCAACATAGTGTACTTTACTTTTGCAATTGCTTCAGAATCGTCATGCCATGCTTTGTGTACAAAATGCGTATCCGTAGAAACTGAGTAAACTTCAACGCCTAACTTTTGCAATTCTTCATAGTGATTTGCAAGATCTTCCAACTCAGTTGGGCATACAAATGAAAAATCAGCTGGATAGAAGAAGAAAATTGCCCATTTGCCAAGAACATCAGTATCGCTTACTTCAACAAATTCGCCATTCTTATAGCCATTTACTTTGAATGGAAGAATATGCGTGTTCATTAAACTCATATCATTCTCCTAAATAGGTCATTTGCGCATTCGTTGCGCTTTTATTTTCATTATTAAGAATAGATTATGGCTATTCATAACTCTAGTTATATAGATGTTTTCTATGGTGCTTATACACATCGTCAATGATTTTAGTAAACAAAAAGAAGCAACAACATTTATTTAGAAGTATGGACTTTTGTTTATGTAGACTATACAATTGAACCGTGTAGAATAGCAATTGTGGCGGCAAAATAAATTTCGATTAATTTATATAACGCGCGTAGTTAACAAAGAGGTGCTACAAATCGTAATCATAATAAGAAACAGTCGTCCTATACATTTGTTGACTACAAAACTAAACAAAATATGGGAGGTACTATGAAACGCAATGCGGTGACAGGGTTCTTAACTAGTCTGTGCATGCTCTTGAGCCTATCTGCTTTCACAACGCCAGCAATGGCAACAACCGCAGATAATTATGCAAAAACTCCACTTACTGCTGAAACAGCTAAACAAATCGCAGATGGAACTATAGGCTTAGATTTACCTGGCGCTTTGGATATGTCTTTATATCACAAGAAGCCTCTTGACCCACAAGCTGATTTAGACGGTGACGGCTTAACTAATAGCCAGGAAATTTACACTTACACTAAAGACGGTAAGACTTATTATGGGTACAATTCTCACCCTATGATGAACGATACCGATGGCGATGGTATTCCAGATAATCAAGACAGCAATCCTCGCAGGTGGGATATTAGTCCTCGCGATATGGTTTTATTCTCTGAACTTTCTTATCGAGATGATAATTACATAAATAAGGTACTCGATTACACTAAACCACTTCACGACATTTACAAAAATCGCAATGAGTACCGCCTTATGCACAACGAGCTTGCACCATTTTGGAAAGTTAAGGAAACCTACCACAAAAGGGGAGGATTTGATGCTGTTTTGTTTGAAAATGTAAGTCCATACCCATTCTTAGAACAAGGCACCGTTCAAGTACTAGCAATTCGTGGAACTTCCCAATTTAATGATTACGATGATGATTTTGCAATAGCTGTAGGTCATAACCCAGATCAAGCTAAAGATGTTGAACAGTTGATTGAGCGTTATGGTCGCGAAAATACTGTTAGCAATTTGTATATTACTGGACATTCCCTCGGAGGATATCTTGCACAGCGTGCTTTAATTCGTGCTAAAGGCAAAGGCTACAACTGGATTAAGAAAATTTACACATTCAATTCACCACAAATTTGGGGAAATATTTTCAACCGTTGGTTACGCGCAGTCGCCAATACTGGCAATAAGCTCACTCAAGAAGGTTACGCTGTTCATTACAAAGTAGACAACGACAAGGTTATTCGTTCTGTTGGCAATTTTGCTGGAGCTATAAGCGTCGGCAATTCTGCGCAAGGACATAGCTCTAGAAGCTATCTTGAGGCTCGTATGAACAATTTCCCAGGTTTCACCGTAGGTACTCGAGGAGATATTTCTGGCACTGGACGTTGGATGGAAGAACTTAACAACTTCTACGATGTTCGCACGTTCTAATTATTGCTAATTAATGATTATTAATTAGCACCAGCAATAGACAGCTATCTCGTGTAATTTATTAACAATAAGCTAAGCGCTGATTTACTGATGATTCATTAATATCATAAGTAACTCAGCGCTTTTTATGTAGCTTGTGTATAGGGACGACTGCTACGTCAAAAAGTACTTGACTACTCAAAACCGCTCAGAACTATTCTGGCTCAAACCTAGGCTAAGCTGCTGTAGTTTTTATACATCCAATGTACAAAAACTGCAACTTACGCAATTTTACAATATGAATGGAGCGGACAACGGGAGTCGAACCCGCCTCTGAAGCTTGGGAAGCTTCCATTCTACCGATGAACTACATCCGCATGCTGAATTAAAAGCAAACTAGTTTCAACAACCATCTAAGGGTATCATGCACAGCTTACCGCTTCAACATTTATAAATCAGTTTATAAACTCAATAAACAAGACAATCAAGTTCAACAAATAAAATATTCATGCAGCAATGCTCATTAAACGCCCAATCCTATCCTGAACAGTAGGACGCGCAGCGCACAAACGCACAAGCGCAGAAGAATTATCATTCCATGGGCAAATAATCATCAAAGAAGCAACCGCTTGCAATCCGGCAGTAGATTTCATCTCGTGAAGCTGCATGCCGTAAGTAATTTTATTAAGTGCGGAAGCAAGAGCAGCAAAATCTCCAGTAATTTCGCCACCTCCCTTATCTGCGTCAAATTCACGCGAACCGGGAATAATTGCGTTGATAATAACAGAAGCAATAGGAGCGAATAAAATATTCAAAAACTTACCGATAAATTTGCAATACTTGCGAATATCACGACGATACGTATCCCCGACATAAACAAGCCAAGAACCAACGTACGTTAATACTGTTGCTGTAGCAGTAGCCAGCGAAGAAGCGAGAATATCATGATTATAAATATGAGTTAATTCATGACCAATAACACTACGCAACTCGCGTTCGTTAAGAATATTAATCAAACCACGAGTACAACATATGCTCGCATGACGCTCACTTCTACCAGTTGCAAAAGCATTAGGACTTTCGTAAGGAGAAACCATTACTCGCGGCATAGGTTTACCAATTCGAGCAGATAAATCTCTAACCATTGCGTAAAGCACAGGCTCTTCTTCTTCACTAACTTCTGTAGCATGCATAGCAATAATCGCAAAATTACTTGAGCACCAATAAGCAAAAATGCTAAATGCGATACCAGGAATAATGAACCATATTAGTGACGAAAGACGCGAGCCAGCAAGAACCCAGCATAAGGCAAGAAAAAGCCACACAACAACAAAAAATAGTGCGGCTTTTAAGCTGCCATAGTGTATTCTCAAGCCTTTCAACATATGAGCCATCTTAATAATGCGAACTTAAATTTTTCTGAATATATACTGCGTATTTACTAACTACAAACTTAAATACTAAGTAATATTTTCAGTTTATTTAGAGCATTACTTGCTACCCAAAGCAATATTTACAAGTTCAGAAGCTGAAACAACTTTCTTTCGAGTTCTCTGCTCATTGGCTCCAAGTTCACGCTCATAAGAGTCGACTCGCTTCCAACCAGCGTAATCAATTGGTTTAATGCCTTTTTCTGCCAACAATTTATCTATAGATTTTTCATCGCGATCAGGTGCGATTCGTCCAGCATTGCCAACTTTAGATAAATCTTCAAGCATATTATTAACAATCAAAAGAGCATCAGATTTTGTAGAGCCGATTAATCCTACCGGCCCACGCTTAGCCCAGCCAGTTGCATACAATCTATCACGAATTTCGCCATTTTCTACAGACGTCACTAAGCGACCATCAATATTGGCAAGCAAAGTACGCTTTTCGTCGTAAGCAATACCTGAAACTTCTGCAGGATGATACCCAATCGCGTGATATACAGCTTGAACGGCATACTCCTCGAACTCTCCAGTACGAGTCATTGTGCCATCCGCGCTTGTAGTTGTACGCTCAACTCGTATTGCTTTTACACGCCCATCTTCACCAAGAATTTCTACCGGCGCGCAGTTGAAGTGGATAATATAGCGTTTGTTGGCTGGATTCCCCTCAAAATCAACGTTCCCGCCATCTTCCATATCTTCAGCCATATCGCGAATAGCGAAAAGCTCCTCAACCATTTGACGAGTTAGCTTATCATTACCGGCAACTTCTATTGTTTCATCGTCAAGTTCAAAATCGTCCTCATTAATAACAATTTGCACTCCGGATAATTTTTCCATTTCGCGCAATTCTTGAACAGAGAATTTTGCTTGAGCAACTCCACGACGAATAAACAAATGCAAAGTTTGAGTTTGATTTTTTTGCAATCCCTCATACACGTCGTCTGGAATATCCGTATGCGAGCGCAAATAATCCGGGTCGCGCAAAAGCTCACGAGCAACATCCATTGCAACGTTTCCGCCGCCAATAACAGCTACTTCTTTAGCTTCAAGTGGCCATTCTCGATTGCTAGTTGGATATCCGTCGTACCATTCCACAAATTTCGCGGCTCCGTACACTCCGTCTAAATCGGCGCCTGGAACTCCTCGAAGAGGCCTATCTTTCACAGCGCCGGTTGCAAATAGCACAGCATCGTAGCGTTCCAATAAATCTTCTAATGCAATATCCTTGCCAAATTCAACATTTGCATACAAATGAATATTTGGATTATCAAGAGTTTTCTCAAGCGCATCCGCAATAAATTTGATACTTGGATGGTCAGGAGCCACTCCGTAACGCACTAAACCGAAAGGCACAGGCAACTTTTCAAAAAGATCAATGCGAGCGCTAGAGCCTAATCCCAATTCTTCTCCACGCTTTGCAATCTGACGTAAGAAGATATCGGAAGAATACACTCCTGCAGGGCCTGCTCCTATTACAGCAATACGCAGTTGAGATGTTTCTTGTGAAACATTTTCGGCTAAGTTATTTTTTTCCATTATTATCCCCATATTGAGCTGTATTATACGGCACTTTTCGCCGTTTTCGCGCTATTTAGCGCGGCCTACAAGCATAGGTTGCCTCAATCCACTCAGCAAAGTAACTGTAAAGCGTTTATATGTAATTCTTCGCCAAAAATAAGTTACGTACAAGCTTGAGCCATTACCGTCTGAAACTAACTCGTATGCTTTCATAATTAGACTAGCGCATTACTTCGTCTTACAACATGCTCAAACGAATAAAACAATTAAATAGATAAAATGCTCAAACGAATATTGTTAAAGGTGTCGTAATGAATATCGTAAAAATATTGCCAAAAATATTTTTATTTTCGTTCGCGCAATGCTGTTAAAGCCCACATAATAGCAACAACATCAATTGCTTCTTGCATCATTGCGCCAATAACTGCTGGGATAAAACCGAAAGCCGCAAAGAGCATACTTATAATTGCCAATCCAATACCCATCAATACTGACTGAACCATGACGCGTTTAGTATGTTTTGCTACTCTTATTGCGCTTGCAACAGAAGAAATATCGTTGTTCATAATAACTACCTGTGCGCATTCAGATGCTGCCGTATCTGTGCCATCCGTTACTGCTACGCCAATATCTGCAGCTGCAAGCACTGGAGCATCGTTTACGCCATCTCCAACCATCATTGTTACAGTTGAATTTTGCTTATTTTTAGACGAGCCATAAATTTCTTTTTTTACGTGCGCTAATTTATCTTGCGGAAGTAAATCTGCATATATTGTTTCAATTCCAACGCTTTTACCAATTGTTGTTGCAGCTTGCAAACTGTCTCCAGTAAGAATAGATATTGAGCGAGTGCCAAGCGTGCGCAATGCGTCAATAGTTGATTTCGCATTATCGCGAGGCACGTCTTTTAACACAATCCGACCAACCAGCACTCCGTCAAAAGACACGTAGGTTGCCATTTCGTCTGCAGCAAGAGATTTGCCTATAGTTTGGTTCGTGTTTTGCTCTGTAACGTACTTGCGTCTGCCTACACGCACTAAAATACCGTCTACAACGCCTTGAATACCCTGACCTGCAGTTTCTTTAACACTGTGCACTACAGGGTATTCTCTAACGCTAGGCAATTGCGGAGTCGAAGATGGATGCGTGCGTTCCCACAAAACTGAACCTGCTTTTGCAATGCCTCCAGCGAGAATATGCTGCGAATACGTTTCTAGTACACCTGCGAGCATCACAATACGATCAGCTTTCTGCGTAGTATCAATTACTTCTACGTTCACAACTTGTGGCTGTTTTACAGTTAACGTGCCAGTTTTATCGAAAAACACGTCTGTTACGCGGCTTAATTGCTCAAGCACATCCTGACTTTTAACAACAATTCCAAGTTTTGCTAGACGCCCAGTACCAGCCATGCACGCAACTGGCACTGCGATTAACAACGGACACGGAGTTGCCAAAACTAGCACTTGCGCAAATCTAAGAGCATCTCCAGAAAAGCCCCAAGCAAAACCAGCAATTGCAAAAGACAAAACAGTAAACGGCACAGATAGCATATCCGCAAAACGAACTACAGCTGCCCTAGAAGACCTAGCTGATTCAACTAACTGCATAATCTTCTGGTATTGAGAATGCTCAGAGAGCTTTGTTACGCGCATAATAAGCACAACGCCGCCATTTACGCAGCCTGAAAGCACTGCAGCTCCAGCAAACACTTCTCTAGGCACAGATTCTCCGTTAATGGCACTAGTGTCAAGAGTTGCAGAACCGCTTAGTAATTCACCGTCAACTGGCACAGTTTCGCCAGGAAGCACAATAATTACGTTTCCAATCTTTAATGCATCAACTGGAACCGTTTTGTAACGCTGCAAATTTGAGGCGATTGTTCCATCTGTAGTTGATTGCAAAAATGGGCAAATATCGCGTTTATATTCGCAATTTTGCTCTCCAGCATTAGATTGTGCAGAATTAGTAACATCTACTTTTCTAAATTCATCATGCTTATACAAAGAGCACAAACTTGGCTTACATTGATTGCATTCAATACACGGTGGAACATAAGATTCATCGCAGTTTTGATTATGATTAGTCGCATTTGCACGATGCATTTCATGCTCAAGGCCTGGCAAAGTCATAAGATGAGCAGTTTTTGGAGCTGCGCTTACTAAAAGAGACAGATTGCGCTGGGCTTTCATATGCGCAAAATCTTCAATCGCATCACCTGTAAAAACCATTACAACAATCAAATAGCTTGCCCAAAATTCGCCGATACAAAGCGTTGCAAGCAATGCAACAAAAGCTAGCAAATCAATTCCTAAAGTTCCATGCAGTAAATGTTTAATCATATTACGCAAAGAAATAATGCTCGTATATAAAACGAGAATAGCGATAATAGTTTTGCCAATACTAAGACTTATGGAAATATCGCAATCAATTTTTAAGAAATCAAAGATTTGCTGCGAAAGATTAGATATTTGCTCACTGAAAGTATTTAATACAGGCAAATTATACGAGTACAAAGCCGCAATAAACGGAAAAGCAAGAATTACGACTGTTAATTGAGGTGCACGACGGCAATATGCTAAAAGTTTACGCATACACTTTCCTTACGCTGATCAGGTTAACTACGTTTAAACGCTGCTAACACACGATTTCACGCCTTGTTAACCCATTGGGCGCAACTTAAATAGCGCACTCAATACACGGCGTAAAGATACTTATGTTTATGTATATGTAATTATTGTACCAATAGGCCTTGATGAGAAGCATTCTCATAAACGCAAGCTTAAACAATAAAAAACTAAAGCAAACTCAAAAAAGAAATTGATAAACAAAAAAAGTTCTGATTGAAAAATCAATCAGAACTCTGTTCGTGGAGCTAAGGAGACTCGAACTCCTGACCCTCTGCTTGCAAAGCAGATGCGCTACCAGCTGCGCCATAGCCCCATTCGGTATTGAATGAAATAATCACTCAATTCCGTGGGCCCGGGAGGACTTGAACCTCCGACCTCATCCTTATCAGGGATGCGCTCTAACCACCTGAGCTACGGGCCCAACTTGTATGCTTAAAACATACAAGTAGTTACTGTAGCACAGCCACAGAAAATGTCAAACCGCAACACGCCATAAAAAGAAAACAGCATGTTGCGGTTTGAATCAAAAAAATTAAACAGAGGTTAATTAATCAAGATGACTACGCATGAACCACTGGAACTTTTCCAACTGTTGAACATGATCTTGAATAATATTTGAGCTAACTAAATCAAGCTCATCAAGCTCCGCGATAGCTTTGCGATCGTCTGCAATCATATCGTTATAGTATTCAATAAGCGCTTGCAAATACTCCTTTGTGGACTTGCGACCAGTTAAAGCAAAACGCTTCCATGTGCGAGCTGCAACAACATCGTCTGCGCGGCCAAGTGGAGAGCCGCCCAAAGTTGCAATTCGCTCAGCAGTTTCATCCGCCTGCGCCAAAACTTCAGCAACCTGTGGATCAAGCATTTCGTGCACTGCAATAAAATCTGGACCAGTAACATTCCAATGCGCATGCTTAAGCACCAAAGCAGCTTCCTGCTCGTGGCTTAAACGATTCTGTAAAATGGCAACAGCCTTTTCACTGGCCGCTTCGTCGAGACCTGGCAAAATATGCAACAAAGCCATGTTCTATCCTTCCTTAGGTTTGTTAATACCGTTATTATTCTACTGCTATGGCTTAAACTACGCGCGGCGACGCACTTCAATCGTCGCAATACGCCTACCATCAACCGCAGTCACAGTCATATCGTAACCATCCGCATCATGCAAAACAGCTCCAACACTTCCCATTGAGCCAGTATGCGCTAAAAAGTAGCCTGCAACAGTCTCATACGGACCATCCTCAAGCTCAATGCCGGTAATATCAGCAAAATCCTCAATGGTCATACCACCATCAATTTTTGCAACACCGTTTACAAAAGCAGTTGTTTTATTCACATTATTTTGCTCAGTTTCACCAGGCAAATCATATTCATCGCGAATATCTCCAACTAGCTCTTCTGTCATGTCTTCGAGCGTAACAATACCGTCAGTTCCACCATATTCATCGATGACAACAGCCAAATGAATACCACGTTTACGAAGAAGTTCCAGACTCGGCAATAATTTGGAAGTTCCAGGAAGACTAATTCCTTCGCGAGTTACATCTGCAACAGTTTTTGCATTTGGATCACGCACATCTAACAAATCGCGAACATGCACAAAACCAATAACGTCGTCAAAATCCTTGCCAATAACAGGGTATCTGGAATATGGAAGCTCACGAATTTTCGCCGCAGCTTCTTCAAGGCTCAACGAGCCATCCAAAAACTCAACATCAGCACGAGGACGCATTACTTCAGCAACAATAGTTTCAGACGCATCAAACACATCATCCAAAATAGTGCGCTCATCTTGACTTAAACGCTTATTGCTATTGACAAGCACACGCAGTTCTTCGTCAGAAACTTCGCTTTCCTTCTCGTTAGGATCAAAGCCAAGAATGCGCACAAAACCATTAGTATTCTTTCCAATAAGCCAAATTAAAGGCTTGCAAATCTTTGAAAAAACATCAACTGCCGGAACTACTGATCTAGCAATCTGCTCAGCACGCTGCATAGCAATACGTTTTGGAACTAATTCAGAAATAACAATAGAACAGTAAGAAATAACAAGAGTTAGAAAGATTGTTGTAAGTGGGCCAGCGACATGCGAAGAAACACCCCATGAGCACACAACAGGCACAACGTAAGGAGCTAACGCAGATTCGCCGAAGGATGCAGAAAGAAAACCAGAAAGCGTTACGCCAATTTGCAGTGCAGATAGAAAAGTGTTAGGGTCGCGAGCAATTTTTGCAACTCTAGCGCCACGCGCATCCTGCAATTCCATGCGATCAATTTGCGAACTTCTCAAGCTCACTAAAGCTAATTCGGTTGCCGCAAATACGGAACCAAATAGCAAAAAAATCATAATGAGTAGAATATTAAAACCAATCGCCATACTTGTTATCTTAGTTTACTTCTATGCGATATCAACAATTCTAAAATAATTATCACCATTAACGAAGATAAATTATTTATGGGCGATAAAAATATCCAGTTGGAGCTTGAGCTGTTTGCATTGATATAACGTGCAGCACAACTCCAGAATGCTGATATCCAGGAATGCCAATATTGCCCCTAGAAACGCGCGCACGAACACGCACCCATTCATGATCTTGAATTTCGCCAATATTTGATTTTTCTGCAACTAATCCAAACGGAGACATGTCGAGAATACAGCATGACATAAGCTGACGAGATACCCTAAATTGATTTGCATTCAACGTAGAATCTCTGCTAACAAAACCTGTAAGAGTAATCGTGTATCCATCATATTTTGCAGCATTATGATCAATTTCGTCATACCATGAGCCAAAATCATCATCATCAACTGTTATCTCACGAGACTTTTCCTGCAATCCTGGCAAAGGATAATTTTGGCTACGAATAGCAATAGCACGACCACCAGCATACTGGTCGAATCCATCTAAACTAATATTTTGAGCGTAACACAAAGGAATAATAATAAGTAGCGCAGGAACAACGAAAGCTACAAGCATACGCCAAGCATCTCGCGAAGAAACAGAAAACCATCCAATCGCAGCGCATATAGACAAAATAAATAGCAAAATAGCAGCAATTAACAAATAATAATATGCTCTAGGCGTAGTAAAAAGCGTATATTGACCACTTAAAGCAACTTCAGCAATTATGATTGCAAAAAATAGCAATAAAATAGCTTCTACAAATTGAGCTAAAGTGATTTTTTTACAAGCATTATGCTCAGCACATTTTTGCTTTTTCATGCGATGAACCCCCAAGCCCATTGAGCTAATAACGACGCTAGGAAGCACGCAAAAGCAATAGTTAATGTTAAGCGCCACACAAATTTACCACGACAATCCTCAACGAGCATAAGCGTATTCTTTAAATCAAGCATAGGACCAAACAGCAGAAATACTAGCACCGACGACATAGGCAATGATGTTGCTAAACTTCTTGCAATTACAGCATCTGAGCTGGAGCATAGAGAGCTTGCGTACGCAATAGCCATCATTACAGGAATAGCAATGAAAACATTACTCACTTGCACGCGAGAAGCAGGATCAGCTCCGAGCCACGCGCGAATTACAGAGGCAACTATAGTTCCACATACAATAATTGGGATTAATTTTATTAAATCCTGATGTATATGCTGCACATATTTGCGAATTTGCGCAGAAATACTATGCTTTTCAATATTATTTTTTGTGATATTACTTTCGTTATTCAATTCGCAAGAACAATGTAAAGAAGATTCGTTTTCTATTAAAATTTTCTTACGCAAAATATTGATTTTCGAAGGAAATATAACAAAAGTTAATCCAACCAGTAATGCAATACCAACACCTAGGGCAATACGCATAATAGCAACAGCTGGAGCGTCAGAGAACGCATAAAATGTTGCCAATACAGATACTGGATTTACAACAGGAACTGCACATAGAAAAGTTATGGCGCACGGCAAAGGTAGTTTTCTTGCGACTAAACGAGAAAATGTTGGAACTACTACACAATCACAAACAGGCACGCAAACGCCAGCCAATATTGCAGCCAAAAAACCGTTTGCCGTAGATTTTGGAGCATGTTTCTCAATAAAATCAGCAGTTACCCAAGTTTCTACTGCAGCAGAAACAAGCACACCTATGAGAGTAAAAGGTATCGCTTGTAGCAACAAGCCGGAAACACCTCGAATTGTTGTATCAATTAGAAACCAAGGATGTTGCCCTTGTAAAGCAGGAGCAGCTGCAATAATAAAAGCTACTAAAGGAGCTCCGACAAGCAAGAAAAGATAGTTCGCAGAATTAGTGGAATTTGCAGAATTTGCATCAAGCGTATCTTTAGATGATTGATTCATATCTGTAACCTAACAACGTATTAATAATTCTGTTAAAAATGCGACTACATGCTACTTAGCATGAAAGAACCTCTACCAAACCATCACTCATTCTATATCTAGCGCCAACTAGCATAAGGTTATCGTTAAAAGCGGCTTCACGAATAATTTGAGATTTATCGCAAATTTCAGCCAACATATTAGACACGTGAATGCGCTCAATATCGTCCGTGCTCAAGTCTTCTTCAATACCTGCGAGCGCAGCCGGCCCTAAAGAACGAAGCAATATTGACTCGCTAGACTCAATCATTTCGCTTGTTTCATCTTCGCCGTATTTAGAAACCAGCTTTTGCACATTCGGCAAAACGGCTTGTACTGCACCGCAATGCTCGTGTCCAAGAACAACAAGCACTTTTACTCCCAAATCGCTTACAGCGTATTCTAAAGATGCAATTACAGCATCATCAAGCACTTCGCCTGCAGTGCGAACAGAAAAAATATCACCTAAACCGGCACCAAACACAAATTCTGGAGCCACGCGCGAGTCAGCACAGGAAAGAACAACAGCTCCAGGATGCTGACCTTCAATAAGAGATAATCTCGTTTCTTCACTAAGTCCATGGCAATTTAATGAGCCTTCTGCAAACTTACGATTACCAGCTAGCATCGCGCTCCACACAGATGTAGCCAAAAGTGAATCTTCTTTTAAAAGATCTTCTTTGACTGTCTCGTGCATTATTACCTCCTTGTATTGATGCGCTTGCGCAAAGGTGACAAATACAAGCTATCAACAAATTTTGAAAACACTTCGACTTATAAAACATATTCTATCGTTACTGTGTTAAATAGAAAATATGCTATAAAAGCTAACAAAATTTATAAAATATGATTATAAAAAGAAAAGCCAACGCACAGCTAATAAAGCAGTACGAAGGCTTTTCTTAATCACATAAACTTATAAAATCATCCAGTATTCTGCAAGCCTGCAGCAACACCAGAAACAGTGCAAAGAATAAGGTAGATGAACTCTGCCTGCTGGCTTTCGCTAAGCTCTTCTTTGTCTACCTTGTTGCGAAGCTTGTGCAATGCAAGCGACTGGATTACAGACAGCGCGTCAACATAAGGCGAGCGCACACGAATAGCCTGACCGAGCACGTGACGATGCTGCAAAGGCCACTTGTCGTCGACTATTTGCAAAACCCACTTGCGAGTAAGCTGCATTTCTGAAAGTACTTTATCGCTCAAATCTTCGCGATCTCCAAGACTCAAGTACATGCGAGCAATACGCTCATCTGTCTTAGCCAAAGACATCTCAATATTGTCAATAAAAGTACTAAACAGCGGCCACTCTTCGTAAGCTCTGCGCAAAGTTTCCAAATCGCCAAACTTTTCGCAAGCCGTACCCAATCCGTACCATGCTGCTAAGTTAATGCGAGCCTGAGCCCAGGAGAACACCCACGGGATTGTGCGCAAATCGTCCAAAGACTTTGCGCCCAAACCACGCTTAGCTGGACGAGAACCGATTGGGAGCAATCCAATCTCGCTAAGCGGCGTAACCGTGGAGAACCATGGAGTAAAATCATCCGTTTGCAACAAGTCAAGGAAGCGCTCATGAGCTGCAACATCAAGTTTTGCAGCCATATCTGCGTACTTCTTCGTCATATCAGTGTTAGTTTTCTCAACACTTGGCGAAGACTGAAGCAAAGTTGCAGAAGCAACGGATTCAACGTGACGAATAGCAAGAATTGGATTGCCATATCGCGCGAAAATAACTTCGCCCTGCTCAGTAAGCTTGAAGCGGCAGTTGACGGAACCAACTGGCTGAGCAAGCACTGCACGGTTTGCAGGACCGCCACCGCGACCAACAGCGCCACCGCGACCATGGAACAATGTCAAATCAATATCGTGCTTCTTAGCCCATTGAGCAATTCGCTCCTGAGCAGAATGCAAAGCAAGCGTTGCGGAAGTAGGACCAGCATCCTTGGAAGAATCCGAGTAGCCAAGCATAACTTCCATCTTGCGGCCAGTAGCCTTAAGACGAGCCTGCACTTCAGGAATTTTAATAATCTCCTCAAGCACGTTTACGGAATTCTGCAAATCTTCGAGCTGCTCAAACAGCGGAATGACGTCGATTGTTGGCGCATCCTGTGGGTGAGCGAAAGCAAGACGATTAAGCTCAAATACGTCGCGCACATGCTGAGCAGATTTTGCGAAGGAAATAATGTAGCGTCGAGCAGCACGCATTCCGTTGCGCTTTTGAATTGCGCCCAAAGCGCGGAAGGTGTCGAGCACTTCACGAGTCATTGGCTGAAGCGGACCGCGTTCGCCATGCAATCCGTGCTCGCGAATATCTTCCAAAGCGCGAGAATGCACGAGAGAATGCTGACGGAATTCCATTTCAACCATGTGGAATCCGAAGGTTTGCGCCTGCCAAATCAAATCCTGCAAAGGACCATAAGCGGCTCGAGGATCTCCGCCTTCTGCCAAAGAGCGTTGCACAATTTGCAAATCCTCAATGAAATCTTCGCAAGAATGATACATCAAATCCGTATCGCGGCTAATAGTGCGATGCAAACGTTCAGCCATTACCAACATTACAGCGCGATGCGGCTCACTATTAGAAACATCTGAAGCGTTTTCTGTAAGCTGTTCGCTCATTTCGCGCTGACGATTCCACAACTCAAGCAACTCCACGCTTGGAGGCGTTGTACGAGTTTCCATAGTTAAGCACTTGCCAACTTCGCGAGTACGATTCTCCAAAGCTGCAAGCACGTGATCGCTAAACTTTCGAGCGACTTGACGGCTCACTTTAGCTGTCACATTAGGGTTGCCATCTCGATCTGAACCAATCCAGCTTCCTGGATGGAAGAATGCAGGACAACGCGGAGGAACTAATCCAGCCTTCTTGCCAAGAAGCCAATCGTCAAATCGACGATACACGACTGGAATCGTATCAAATAATGTAGCATCAAAAATGTCAAGAATAGTATCCGCTTCTTCAACCGGAGTTGGCTTCTTCAAAGCAATCGGAGAAGTGCGAAGAAGCGCATCGATTTCGTTATAGAGGCGACGATAATTTTCGCGCTTATCAGATCCGCCTAAACGATGATGTTCGCTTAATAATTGCGAAATTCTGCGAATCTTACCTGCAACGGCTTTACGACGAGCTTCGGTTGGGTGCGCAGTAAATACAGGATGGAACTCAAGCTTTGCAAGCAATTCTTTCGCTTCAGCAGGGCTCATTTCAGTGAGCAACTTGTGATAAGCACAAGTTAGTTCGTTAACTGGATCAACCGGCAACGAGTCTTCAACTTCACATTCACGCTGATGAAGTACAGAAACACGATAATTTTCCTCGCACAAATTTGCCAAGTGGAAATATGTTGCAAAAGCACGAGCTAAAAGCTGCGTATCGTGCAAATTCATTCCGTTGAGCTTGCTAACAGCTTTGCTTAAGCCATCATCTGCAGTTACTTTTGCATCTACCATCTGCGCAAAATGAGCTGCACTAGCTTCTACAGCATTCAAACGCACATCGTCGAATACTGCTAATAATTTTTCATCGAATTCGCCAAGAACATCGCGAAGAATATGCAAGCACAAATCCATGTCTTGCTTAAGTGATGCTGGAAGGTCACGCTCCTCTGGGCCTTTTCGCCCTAAACCAGACGTAACAATAGTTGCGTCTGCCGGAGTAACCTGCTGATTTTCTGTTGCCATCAGACCTCCTTACGCCAGACTAAGGTTGCTTGGTCGTCTGACTTCCGCGGCTCCTCCGCGGTTATGTAGGTCAGAAGTTGCAAGCCCACAGCCTTGTTTCCAGCGAGATACCAAGTTAATTGTGAAACTACCACCGGACGTATTAAAGAATGCTGATTTATCAACAAAATATAACTCGGCAACGGGGTTGCGTATACTAAAAAATTGTGAGTACAGCAGAGAATAATATTGAGAATAATACACACAACAACAGCATCAACAACTGCGATTGCGATAAGCCTGAAATTCTTTCGACTGGTCATATAGTCGGAAAACCTTCTGGACGTTTTCATACTCATGCTATTCCGCTCGACATGGACGATGTTGAGCGCGATTGGGATAAGCCAGTTACCGAAGCCTGCATAGCTGCAAAATCAAGCATTATTATTCGCGTCGGCGCGCTCGGATTAGGAGCAGGAACCGGAAGCTACCGTGTTCGCGAACTTATGCACAGAATCGGCGAACCGATGGGCGTTCACGTGCGCGCGGACGTGAATCTCACGGATATTGAAGCAACTTGCACAGATAAGCATGAGCGAATTACTGAAGTTGTAGATCTTCCAACCACAGGTGTTAACACTGAGCGCATTTGGCTTCTAGAACATTTTGCAGATTGGTTTAATGTCAAGCTTGGAAACGATTCTTTATATCACTCTAAAGCTGCTGTTTCCAAGGAATTAGTTGACACTTTGCAAGCGAGCGACGACGAACATACTATTGTACAAACTGCCAAGCAGTCTGAAGAAAATGCTACTAAAATTGCAAAAAAGAAAGCATTGCAAGAAGCCATAAAAAAAGAAAAACCACGCGGCATTTTTGCATTGCAGCCAGAAAGTGCTTACGCTGAACATTTTTCGCATGTTCAAAAAATTACAGAAAACAGCAATAAGGAAGATGAAAATAATCATCCTCTTACTGTTCGCGAAGTGCACGACCGTCTTGATTTGATTAAAAATAGGAAACCGCTATACAAACCGTGGTTTGCTGGTCTTGCTTCGGCAGTTGCTTGCGCATCCTTTGCGTTCTTGCTTGGCGGCGGTATTTACGACATGATTGGTGCTTTTATTGGTGCAGGAATCGGTCACTATATTCGTCGCAGAATGTTTATGAAGCATCTAAACCAGTTTGTAGTTACATTCGTAGCTGTTGCAATAGGTGCACTATCATGCATTGGGGCTTTGCGTCTTATTGGCTTCTTTGACCCTAGCGCGCTCAATCATACAACTGCATATATTGGCTCAGTATTGTTTGTTATTCCTGGATTCCCTCTTATTACAGGCGGCTTAGATATTGCAAAAATTGATTTCCCTTCAGGAATTCAACGACTGTGTTACACAATGGCGATTATTTTGATGGGAACTCTTGCAGGATGGACGGTTGCAAGCCTTGTACAGCTCAATCCTCAAGGCTTCCCTCCTCTCGGATTAAATCCTTGGCTTAACGCAGTTCTTCGACTTATTACAGCTTTTGCCGGAGTATGGGGCTTCTCAGTGCTGTTTAATTCTCCACAACGCATGTGCATAGTTGCTGGCATTATTGGCGCTATTACAGATACTCTTCGCTTAACTATGACAGATTTTGGAGTTGCTGCCGAAATTGCAGCTTTCAGCGGTGCTTTATTGGCAGGTTTGCTAGCTTCTGCTTGGAGAACTATCGTTCGTCACGGATTAGCGCCCCAATATTTGGGTTATCCACGAATAGGTCTTACGGTTCCATCTATCGTAATTATGGTTCCTGGACTTTATATGTATCGCGCAATGTTTTATCTTGGTCAATTCCACACGCTTCCAGCGTTAGACTGGACTTTCCGCGCTTTTATGGTAATTATTTGCTTACCTATTGGTCTTGCCGTAGCACGCGTTATTACAGATAAAAGCTGGCGTTACGACGTGTGATGTTCTAAGTTTCAGCCCGTTAATTTTTAACAAAAAGCCGCTTACAAGTTTTCTTGCGAGCGGCTTTATTTTTTATTAATTTACTTATTGAAATTTAATTAATACTTCATTCCCATAGCATCTCGCACTTGGGAAAGTGTTTCTTCTGCAATAGCATTTGCGCGCTTATTGCCGTCATGCAAAATGTCTCGAACAGTATCCATGTCTTTTGCAAGTTCTGCACGACGCTCACGGTGAGGTGCCAAGAAATTATTCACATTTTCAATTACGTAAGCTTTCAATGCGCCAGCACCAGCGTTACCAATTTCTTCAGCAATCTCTTTAGGATCCCTGCCTGTAACTAAACCTGCGGTAGTAAGAAGCGCAGAAACTTGCGGACGAGTTACTGGATCAAAAGTAATCATCCTCTCAGAATCAGTTGGACTCTTCTTAATTAATTTGGCAGTTTCCTCGGCAGTAGCTCCGAGCATAATCGAATTACCGTAAGATTTGCTCATCTTTCGTCCGTCCAACCCTGGAATTTCAGGAGCATCAGACAAAATTGCTGCCGGCTCTGGGAACACTGGATTCTTTTTTGCGTATCTCTCATTAAAACGACGCGCAATCGTACGAGTGATTTCAACGTGCGGCAAATTATCTTTACCAATCGGCACAACATTAGCTTTGCAGAACAAAATATCGCAAGCTTGGTGCACTGGGTACGTAAGGAGCAATCCAGTTAAAGCATGTCCAGATGATTCCATTTCCGACTTTACAGTAGGATTCCTATGTAATTCTGCTTCTGTAACAAGCGAAAGGAAAGGCAACATAAGCTGATTTGCTGCAGGAACTGCGGAATGAGTAAATATCATTGTTTTTTCAGGATCAATTCCGGCAGCCATATAATCCAGCACTAAATTCAAAACATTATCTTCAATATGCTCGGTGGTGTCACGATCAGTAATTACTTGATAGTCTGCAATAATAATATTGGTTTTTACTCCGCGCTGCTGCATTGCAACACGCTCACGAATAGATCCAAAATAATGTCCTAAATGCAAACGGCCGGTTGGGCGATCTCCAGTAAGCATAGTAAAAGACGAAGGGCTAGATTTTAACTTTTCAAGCGTTGCATCTGAACGTTTACGCGCTGCAAGGAAGCTTGCGCTCATCTCATTACCAGCAGCTGTAACCTGTGCTTCTTCCGGCATTTTAGGCTCCTTAATTGTGCGTATTTTTACGCTGAAAATATGGCTTTTATGGTAAAAGTTTACACAGACAATATACTCGGTTGCGGTTAAGTGGTACGCTCTTGTGTGATGAACTGATTGTTACTTAATTTTTAGAGGGGGTCAGATGGGCCGCGGACGACAGAAGGCAAAGCAACAGAAAATTGCCCGTAAGCTCAAATACCTGACGACCGATACGGATTATGACGAGCTTGCTAAGGAACTTAATTCCAGCGAACCCGGACAAGGATCCTTCGATCCATTTGCGTCGAGCGAAAGCTATGAGGAAGAAACATATCTTCCAGAAGAGAATGACACAGATCAAGAAAATGATGCCGTTGATGCTTCAAACGAAGATGATTTAGACGAGTATGCCAAGTGGGCTGCGGAAGCAGCTGCAAAAGCCGTTAGCAGCGAAAACTCTTCTACAAACTCGGGAGCGCACACGCCAGTGCATCATCATATCCCTATGCCAATTCCAAACTTCATACACAAACACGACAATTAAAAATTAAATTTATTGAAATTATTTTATTTACGTATCCTGGGCATTCGAAATACTGTTTGCCCAGGATATTTGTAAATACATGCTGTAAATACGCAATTTAAGCTGCTTAAATCCAACTTACAACGGCAAAATATCGCTTAAATCATCACGCTCGCCAATTGCACTTATGTTGCCAAAGTCCTGTTCCTGATGCCATTTAGTAACACCACTCGCTAATCGAAGCCATACTTTAGGCTCAAGTTCAATAACATCTGGCGGCGTGAGATTATGCGGATCCGAAGCTGGTCCTTCCAAAATTTTTACTGCACCAAAAGGCGCAACTCTTACTTCTACTGCACACCCAGGCACCTTATTTTCAAGAAGATATAGCGAATATCTAACTGCTAAAGCTTCGTCACTTAAAGAGATATTTAAAATATTACTATTTATTTGCGTAGCTTCTACGCCATCGCCAAGTGCTTTAATAGCTGATTCGCGCCAGGATTGCCAAGCACATTGTCCTCGTTTTATATCTCGTTCAAGTATTACTGACATATTTTTTTATTATCTTCTAAACAGCCTACTTTCAGCAATATATTTGTATTAAGACGTTATATACAAATATTTAAAGGGATTAGGTTGTGGTATTCTTGGGGTTATCGTGTGCATTCACATGCCTCTTGTAGTTATCTTCAAAAGTTATCTGCAAAATGGTGATGGTTTAATTGCCTAAACACAAAGTTTTAGGCTGCACACTTTTAGGAAATATATCAAACGGCACAAGGAGTCAAATATGACTAAACACGTCGCGCCGAAAGCCAAAACTACTGCGACGGCATTTGCCAAAGAACTTCAAGAGCACCTCAAGTACACCCAGGGTGTAACGCCAGAGCAGGCCACTACGGCAGATGTGTATGTTGCCGCTGCTACCGCAGTTCGTCGTCACTTGATGGACTCTTGGATGCAGACTCAGCATGACATGGTTAATGGCAATACCAAGGCTGTGGGCTATTTGAGCGCAGAGTTCTTGATGGGTAAGCAGCTTGAGAACGCTTTGTTGAACGCTGGTCTCACTGACCAATTCAATAAGGCTGTTACTAAGCTTGGCTTTGATCCAAAGGCTGTTATCGATGCTGAGTATGAACCAGGTTTGGGTAACGGCGGTTTGGGTCGTCTCGCAGCCTGCTTCATCGATTCACTCGCCTCTATTGGCGTTCCAGCATTTGGCTACGGCATCCAGTATCGTTACGGCATCTTCAAGCAGCGCTTTGATGAAGAAGGTAAGCAGGTTGAAACCCCTGATTACTGGCTTAGCAATGAAGAGCCATGGGGTCACATTGATTATGGTCGTGACCAGCGCGTCAACTTCGGTGGTGAAGTTGTAGAAGAAAACGGCAAGCGCGTTTGGAAGCCAGCTTGGTCTGTTCGTGCAGTACCAGTTGACTACATGGTTCCAGGTTATAATTCTGGTCGCGTAAACACTCTTCGTTTGTGGACTGCTAAGTCTTACGACGAGTTTGATTTGCTCACCTTCAACAAGTCTGATTACTTGGACGCTGTTAAGCCACAGGTTGCAGCGGAAAACATTTCTAAGATTCTTTATCCAGAAGATTCCACTCCAGAAGGCAAGGCTTTGCGTCTTGAGCAGCAGTACTTCTTCGTAGCTGCTTCTATTCATGATGCTATCCGCGTATTCTATCCAGGTCAGGATAAGCCGGATCTCACCACCTTCCCAAGCAAGATTAACTTCCAGTTGAACGATACTCACCCAGTTATCGGCATTCCAGAGCTTATGCGCGTTCTTATGGACGAGTACGGCTACGATTGGAACACCGCTTGGGGTATCACCACCAAGACCTTCAACTACACTTGCCACACCTTGCTTCCAGAAGCTTTGGAAGTTTGGCCAGCCAAGCTCATCGGCGAACTTTTGCCACGCCACCTTGAAATCATTCAGGGCATTAGCGAGCAGTTCCGCAACGAGCTTCGCGGTAAGGGCGTTGCTGAGGATCAGGTTGAGCGCATGCGCATCGCTACCGACGCTGACGAAAATGGCGAAGGTGCTGTAGTACGCATGGCTTACTTGGCTACCTACGGTGGTTCCTACGTTAACGGTGTTGCTGAGCTTCACTCTGAGTTGTTGAAGGATGTCACTTTGAAGGACTTCTCCAGCGTTTACCCAGATAAGTTCAAGAACGTCACCAACGGCGTAACTCCTCGTCGATTCGTGCGCTTGAGCAACCCACGCATGTCTGCTCTTATTACTGAGGGCTTGGGTACTGACGCATGGCAGGGTGATTTGGAGCTTCTCGAAGGTTTGAAGCCATTGGCTGACGACAAGGCATTCGTTAAGAAGTTTGCTGAAGTTAAGAAGCAGAACAAGCTTGCCTTCGTTGATTTCGCAAAGCACAAGTATGGCTTTGAAATCAACCCAGACACCATGTTTAACACCATTGTTAAGCGTTTGCACGAGTACAAGCGCCAGTCCATGAAGATCCTCCAGGTTATCTCCACATACGCTGGAATCAAGAATGGCACAATCGACGTAGACAAGATGCTTCCACGCACCGTGTTCTTCGGCGCTAAGTCTGCTCCAGGCTATGCTATGGCAAAGCTCACCATTCAGCTCATCAACAATGTTGCTCGCGTGGTGAACAACGATCCAGCGTGCAAGGGCAAGCTCGCAGTGTTCTTCCCAGAGAACTACAACATTGAACTTGCTATGAACTTGATTCCTGCCACCGATTTGGATGAGCAGATTTCTCAGGCTGGTAAGGAAGCTTCCGGCACCGGTAACATGAAGTTCGCTTTGAACGGTGCTTTGACTGTTGGTACTCTCGATGGTGCAAACGTTGAGATTCGTGAGCGCGTTGGCGCTGAGAACTTCTTCCTCTTCGGCATGACCGTTGACGAGGTTGAGAAGCTCTACGCTGAAGGCTATGATCACGGCGGATCCCGTAAGTACTATGAGTCTGATCCTCGCTTGAAGACTGCTGTGGATATGGTTGCTGACGGCACCTTCTCCAACGGCGACAAGAGCGTGTATGAGCCACTCGTTAACGATTGGCTTACACATGATTACTTCATGGCAATGGCTGACTTCAGCTCTTACATGGATATTCAGGCTCAGATTGAGGAAACTTACCGCGATCCAATGAAGTGGGCTCGCATGGCAGTTTTGAACGTAGCCAACTCTGGTTACTTCTCTTCTGACCGCTCTATCGAAGATTACCTCGATCGCATTTGGCACACTGGTGCTCTTCCAACACCTGTTGCTGAGTAATTGAGTATTCTCTAATAGCAATACATAAAAAATAAAAGGCGGAAGCTGTTAATCAGTTTCCGCCTTTTGTTTAGTTTTTAGTTAAATTGTGTGTAATACAAACGCTTTTGTTTACAACACTTCTTTAGTAGTTACAAACAAAGGCGACTACGAATATACGCAATCGCCTTCATTTTGGACTTTATAAACTTTATAAAGCAAATGTCACTTATGCCTCAGCGGCAGGAGTATCGTTAGCTTCTTTCTCTTCTTTTTCTAACCCTAGGTCAATTGGCGAAGAACTGTTCTCCCATGGTTCCTCCCAAGGGTCATAATCAGGATTATGCTGCTTGTACACATACAACGCAGCAATACCTGCGAGCAGTGCTCCGAAGAGCAGTGCAAAGAACTTCCAACCGCCAGAGGATCTGTTCTCCATGATGGCTCCTTTCCGGTTAAGCTGACCTGCTCGTCCAAGTCAACAATCTATACCGCTTTTTGTCGCGTAATAACTATCATAGTTGCTTTTCTTCAGAGTTGCATCTTTTTTAAATAATGTTATTGATTAAATTTGTGAAGCAAAACCGATATCATAAACATATGCACAACTTTGATATTAAAAATATTTTAAATAATATAAGACTTCGTTTTAACACGACCACAGCCATTTTAGTATATTCATGCATTTTTATTTGGATATTGGAAATGGTACTAAACTTTGCATACCCAAATTATTATTTGACTCTAATAAGCTATACTGCTTTTCTTCCAATTACTGCGTTGCAAACACCTTGGACTTGGTTCACATCACTGTTTATTCACGCACCAAATTTAACCCATATTTTCTTCAATATGCTATGTCTTTGGTCACTCGGAGTTGAATTAGAACGATTCTTCGGTAAATGGAAGTTTTTTGGATTATATTTAATATCCGGCTTTGGCGGAAGCGTAGCTGATATCGTATGGTGCAAACTCACTAATAATTGGTTCGTTGCTTCATACGGTGCTTCAGGAGCTATTATGGGACTTATAGGCGCACTTCTCGTAGCACAATGGCGACTAGGGGAAAACATGCGAGGGACAATTATTTGGATTGCTATTACTCTCGCTATGCCAATTATTGTGCCTAATATCGCTTGGCAAGCACACGTTGGAGGCTTAATTTCGGGTACTGCAATTGCAGCATTGCTCGGAATGCAAAATCCACTACTTAAAAAAGCTTCGTTTAATACGCGTTTCTTAGTATATTTTGTATCACTATTTGCTATTCTCACTGCTTGTGCAATGTTTTGTTTGAAGGCATAATTTGTTAAATTACACGCGTGTAGTTTTCCACCAATGTGCACAGGATTGTGTATAAGTTGTGCCTAAATTGGTGACAACTATATAAGTTATCCACATAGTTAGTCACAAACGTTGATAACTTGCCTTTTTCAAACCTGTGCACAAGTGTATAAGAGTTATCCACAATTTAAATTTTTTGTGGACTAACCTATTGGTTAAATAATTTTAAACTCTGCTTGCTCTAAAATTTTCTACACCTCAATAAGGAATGAGATTCATGCCTACACTTCAAGTTCCAAAAACAATCGAACCAGCAAACGCTTCTACACTCACTTTTATTAAAGAAAACGCACAATTGTCACCAAGCAAAGCTGCTCTTAAAGCACCCCGCAACGCGAATATCGACATACCTTTTGCAATTAACCAAATAGCAGGTAAACAAATAGCACAACAAAAACTGCCAAAATGGGCTTCATGCAACGAAGTCATATATCCTGCACACATTTCTATGGAACAGTGTTCTTCTCAATCAACAGCACAATACAAAGCAAATGTTGCAAAAGAATTACTCAACAAATTAAATTCAGAAAATTTTAGTAACACACTTGTGGATCTTACTGGCGGCTTTGGCGTTGATTGCGCAATAATGTCTGAAGTTTTCGATTCTGCTATTTGTATTGAACAGCAAAACGAACTTTCTAGCATTGCACATCACAATATGAATGCACTTGGTATTACAAACGTAAAATGCTACAACAACAATAGCCTTGATGCACTCAAAAATATTCCTAAGTCAACGATAATATACGTTGATCCAGCTCGTCGTGACAAACAAGGATCTCGCACATACGCTATTGAAGATTGCACTCCAAACGTATTAGATCTTAAAAATCAGTTGCTTGCTAAAGCAGAAATAGTGATTATTAAACTTTCTCCAATGCTTGATTGGCACAAAACAGTTAGCGATTTTAGTGGCAATGTAGAAGCCGTACATATAGTCGCACATAGTAACGAGTGCAAGGAACTATTGATAATACTCAGCAACTCTCAGCACACAAAAGTACCAGTATATTGCGTAAACGACAATCAGATAACTGTTATACAAGCAACTTACAATACTTCAACAAATCAGGTATCAATACAGCCTGAATCAAATGTTTTAAATAATATAGAAGAAAATAATAAAAAATATGAAAATTTAGATATAAATAACTGGCAAGAATGGTCGCAATACGTTTATGAACCGAATGCAGCAATCATGAAAGCTGGTTGTTTTTCATTGTTAGAAACTCAATACAATATACAACAAATCAGTGCAAATAGTCATGTTTACGTATCGAAAGAGTACTACTCAGAATTTCCGGGAAAAATATGGAAAATTGAAAATGTATGCAGCATGAATAAACGCGAGATAAAACAAACTTTTGCTGATATTACTCATGCAAATATTGTTACTCGTAACTTTCCAATACCAGTAGAAGCATTGCGAAAAAAATTAAACCTACAAGATGGCGGAAACACAAGAATTATTGCAACAACTGATAGCAATAAAAATCATATACTTATTCGCGCAGTAGCAGCAACAAAATAAAAAGTAGCTACACAATTGCATAGCTACTTTTAAAACATATTAAACAGTTTGTTTTACAGACTAACGCCACCACATTGTCATAATAAACCCAGTCATTACTATTACTAATGCAATAACTAAATTCCATGCACCAATTCCAGGAATTGGAAGCACAGGGTTCAAATAATAAACAACAGCCCAAATTAATCCAACAACCATTAATGTGCAGAACAGCGGCACAAACCATGCAGCATTAGCTTTTGTGCCTTTAATGCTTTCTTCGACGCGTCGCCTATTTTCAGCTTGTCGCTGCATCATTTGCTGAATCTGTGGAGAAAGCGTTGCTTTATCCGCAGTAGCATTCAACACTGCTTCAACTTCGTCCATAGGAACGCCATAAGTATTCTCATTTGACGTATCGCTCTTCTTTGCAGCGTCGTCAGCTGCAGTCGTGTGCAATTCTTCATCAGCCATAACTGTAACTCTCCAATCAATCGGCTACACGCTATAATAGTGGTTACACTCGAACGCGTGAAGAATGAAGGCGAAATATGGCTAAGAGAACTGGGAAACATCGTGCTCAACACTCGCTGTTAAGCAGTTTTGCTGTTGCTGTCGCAGTATTTCTTACCGGCTATTTATTCGTTCTTAACTTGCGCGTAAACCGCTCTGCTTTTGTGACTTCTAATACAAGTCAAATGGTTGAAAGAAATTCGCAACGCACAAAAAATTTACGAGAAGATATAAAATCTTTAGATTCTAAAATTAATTTACTTAACAAAACGCTTGGCAGCAGCACTAGTGAAGGAAAAGAATCTTCTGATACTGGAAGCAGTACTGTACTTCCAAAACTTGAAGGACCTGGAATTGTTGTAACTCTTAACGACTCTCCTCTTTGGAAAGGAGCGGTTAATGGTTCCGGAACATCCGGAAATATTAATGATTACGTAATCCACCAACAAGATATTGAAGCTGTAGTAAATGCTTTGTGGCGCGGCGGCGCAGAAGCAATAACTATTCAAGATCAGCGAGTATTATTTAATTCCGCAGTTATTTGTATTGGTAATGTTCTTATGCTGCAAGGTCATCAGTACTCGCCACCGTATAAAATATCTGCTATTGGTCCAATGGATGGCATGGTCGATGCTCTAAACAATTCACCAGCCATAAACACCTACAAGGAGTACGTAAGTTCGTTTGGATTAGGATGGAAAGTGGAGAAAAAGAATAATCTGCGATTCCCTGAGGCATCGGCTTTGTTGCAACCATTAAGGTACGCAACAGTTCCTAAAGTGCTAAACAAATAAAATATGTTGCAAAGTCTTCATACATCAATAAAGGAGTAGCACACTATGCAATCTGCTAATATGCAGGAAAGAAAAACGAAGCGTAGCAGCTCGAATTTCTGGTGGCAAGCCGCTGGAGTTATTGGCGAACTGTTGATAGCTTTTGCAGTTATTTGCGCACTGTACATTGCATGGCAAATGTGGTGGACTGGAGAGCAGGCTGAGCACACTCAAGTAGAGGATCGTCAAGCAATATCTTGGCAAAACCCAAAAACTGGTGATAAAACAAAGATTGCTTTACCTCAGAATACTGACCCGCCAGCCTTAAAAAAACCAAAGTCTGATGACCTTATAGCTCGTTTGTATGTACCACGTTTTGGAAATCAGTGGGAACGAAATGTTGTAGAAGGAATTACGCCAGAAATATTAAGCAAACGCGGTTTGGGTCATTATCCAACCACGCAAATGCCTGGCGCAATGGGTAATTTTGCAGTAGCAGGACACCGAAATGGCTATGGTCAGCCATTGGGAGACGTAGACTTACTGAAACCTGGCGACCCAATAGTGGTTCGCACAAAGGATTATTGGTTCGTCTATAAATACACTTCTTACAAGATTGTTACACCAGATCACGGTGAAGTTGTTGATGCAAATCCTGAGCATCCTGGTGAGAAACCAACAAAACGTATGCTTACTCTTACAACTTGTGAGCCTAAGTATACTGCTGCAACTCATCGCTGGATTAGCTACGCAACGTTTGCTTATTGGGCAAAGATTAGCGATGGTATTCCAAAAGAACTTTCCACTATTGACGAGCAAGGAAAAGTGAAGTTTATTAACAATGAACAACAATCTCTAGCTTCTCAACTTTCTTCGCTAGTGCCAATTATGGTGTTTGTTCTGTTAGTATATGTGATGATTTTCGCAGCAGGAGCAATCGCTTGGCAATGGCCAGAACTTCGCGCTATTCGCGCTGGATTAAAGAGAAAGCCTGACATAAGCATTTTTGGCGGCATTTTGCGCATACAGCCAGGCATCACAGTGATTCGTTGGATTCTTTCGATTCTGATTTATTTCTTCATTGTGTTAGTGCTATTCCAGTGGATTTTCCCTTGGGCTGCATCTACAATTCCATTACTTCAGCAGATGTCTAATTACTCAACAACTATATGACAATGGATTGAATAGTAAGTTTTAAATATTCTTAAATTACTTTAAAACTTGCAAAATAAAAACATTTAAGGCGATTGCGTACTAAGCGCAGTCGCCTTTTGTTTTTATTAATAAAATAAAAGCCTATAGAAACGTATAAAATCATGCATTGCTGTAAAACTATGTCTAAACAAATAAACATATCTTAAACAGCTATTTTTTCGTTTTATAACATGCTCTGCAACTTAATATAAATCTATTTTTGCAGATCTATTTTCACGCATTAATTTTTATAAGCTATATACGGATTCTCATTAGATATACAAAAATGCTGCTTGTTCTACTTTTCTTGTAGCACAAGCAGCATATATATATTATTTATTTTTACAGATTCAATCTAAAACAAATCTGAATCAGTCTTAATCAGTCTGAATCAGACGGGGAGCTAAGGCTTGGGCGTGTAATTAATGTAATTGCTTTGCCTTTCTCAACCTTGTTTCCTGCTTCCTCAGACATACTAATGACTATATCGTCATCTTTTGCCATTGAATCAGATACAACTCTCAAGCCTTTTGCTTCAAGTATTTTCTTTGCCTGTTTGAATGTAACAGCGCCAAGATCTATACTAGGAACTTCAATTTTTGGAGCACCTTGAGAAACATACACAGTAACAGAGCTGTGTGGTTTAACAGAGGAACCAGATGTTGGATTTAGTCGAGTTACAGAACCTTCAGGAACATTATCTGAATCTTCCTTAACTACATCCGTAGTAAAACCAGAATTCTCTAATTGACTGATAACAATGTCTTTGCTTTGTCCAACAAGACCGTCAGGAATTTTAGTTAATCCGGATGCAATATACAAAGTAATTAACGTACCCTTATCAGCAAACGAATCTGCGTCAGGATCCGTGCGAGTTACATGATCTTTCTTGATGTCTGCACTATCTTCTACTCGAACATTAGCAATTTTAAATCCAGCATGTTCAAGCATTTTACGAGCAGCTTCTTGCGTTTTACCACTCACATCTGGCACGCGAGTTGATTGTGGTCCAACCGAGAACCATACAGTCACCTTGGATCCAGAAGCAACATGCTCACCTCCACGCGGCGATTGCTTAGTGAAAGTTCCTTCAGGTTGAGAAGAGTGATCATCTTCACGAATATCTGGAACCAAACCAAGTGCACGCAACTTTTCACGGGCAGCATCTTGAGTTGTTGTTTCCATAAATGTTGGAACTACAACATCTCCAGTAGCACGACTTCGATTGAGCATAAACAGTACACCTAGAAGAACTAATAGTGTTACCAACACTCCAACCATAGATCCGATTACTACGCGTTTACGACGTTGCGCTTGCATTGTCGCTCTTTGCGACGCACGCGTGCTAGGAGAAAATGCAATATTTGCAGATTCAACTTGACCAGTAATAGGATTAAACGATTGAGTTGCAGCACCATCTGTCATTCCCATAGCCATATTTGCAGCATTCTGCTCAGCCTGCTTACGCGCCTTTATATTAGCTAAATCAGTCAACGGATTGAACGCTGCTGCAACAGGAACTCCGCCATTCATAAACGCTAGAATGTCATTCTTAAATTCTGATGCTGTGGCATACCTGTTTTGTCTATCTTTTGCCATTGCTTTAGCGCAAATCTTGTCCCACATAGCAGGCATACCAGGAACAAGTGTGCTAATAGGAGTCGCTACTTCTGAAACATGCTGATATGCGATAGCAACAGCTGAATCTCCAATAAAAGGAGGGCGCCCAGTTAGCATTTCATACAACACACATCCTGCAGAATACAAGTCAGAGCGCATATCTACTTGTTCACCGCGAGCCTGCTCTGGAGACAAGTATTGTGCTGTTCCAACAACACCTTGAGACTGTGTCATAGTTGTTGCAGAATCATCAAGAGCTCTAGCTATTCCAAAATCCATGACTTTTACTAAGCCTTGCTCGGAAATCATAATATTTCCAGGCTTAATATCGCGATGAATAATACCCATTCTGTGTGAATACTCTAAAGCATTGAGCACGCCGAGCATAACTTGTTCAGCGTCTCTTTGACTTAAAGCTCCATTCATTTTTAGAACATCACGTAATGTTTTTCCTTTAATATATTCCATTACGAGATACGGCAAACGCTCTTCTAAGCCATTTTCTGCTATAACAGATTCTTCTCCAGAATCGTAAATATTTACAATATTAGGATTGTTCATCTGCGCAATGGCGTGCGCTTCCCTGCGGAATCGCGAAAGGAAAATCTCATCGTTCGCTAAATCAGAACGCATGATTTTCACAGCAACTGTACGACCTAAGCGCTTATCAACAGCAACACGCACTTCTGCCATGCCACCGCGACCAATAAGCTCCCCTAATTCGTATCGACCATTCGCTAATGAGGTAGGCATTGTGGTATTCATTGCTGCTCCTTGCGATCATTGGTATTAAAAATGTTAATAATATTTACTTGGTTTTGAGGCATACTCTTAATACATCTTCGCTGACGCAAATTTGTAGAAAGTACTCCTGTTGTATTGTTGAAGGCTGTTTCTTGATCTAGCAATCTGCGCTCAATGCGAGATAACACTTTCGACACGACTAATGCATCTTTTGGACGATCTTTTGGATTCTTTGCAAGCATAGACATAATAAACTGTTGCAATTGCAAATCAACATTTTCTGGCAAAGGTGGCACAGGATCATTAACATGTGCAGCAGCAATATCTACCGGCGTTGCTCCTGTAAATGGACGATGTCCGCACAAACCTTCATATGCGACAACACCTAACGAATAAATATCAGATTGTGCAGTAGCTTGCTCACCTTGCGCTTGTTCTGGAGAAATATATTGAGCTGTTCCAACTACCATTCCATCTTGAGTGATTTGTTCCTGGTCGCTAGAATATGACACACCAAAATCTGTGATTTTCACATTGCCAGTATCAGAAACCATAATATTTGCAGGTTTTACATCGCGATGAATTACGCCATGAGAATGAGCTACAAAAAGTCCTCGAGCTGTTTGAATAAGAATAGGAAGTAACTTGGTAGGCTCAATAATTTTTTCTTTATGATACAAATCTGCCAATGATTTACTTGGCACATATTCCATAATTAGGAATCCAATACCATCGTGCTCATAATAGTCAAATAATGCTGCAATATTAGGGTGCGCTAAATTGGCAGAATTATGCGCTTCAGCACGAAGACGGCGTAACTTTGCTTCAACGTTTACTGTATCTGTACGTAACGCTTTAATAGCAACAATTCGCCCAAGTTGAATATCAAAGCCTTTCCAAACTTCTCCCATACCGCCTTGAGCAAGGCGGCGATCAAGTCTATAACGATGATGAACTAACTGTCCTTCAACGAGTTTCATTGTTTAAGCGCCTCCTTCATCACTTGTTGCATAATAGGTCCTGCCGCATAGCTACCAAATGTGCTTGTGTTATGTACTATGACTGCTATAGCTATTCTAGGATTTTCAGCAGGAGCAAATCCAATAACCCAACCATTAGCAGCTTGATTATACATTCCAATCTGTGCAGTACCTGTTTTAGCTGCAACATGAATATTAGGTAAAGCAAGATTAGGATTTTCTTTTGTAACAACAGCCTGCATCATAGAAGTTAATTTAGATGCACTGTCACTACTCATTACTTGGTTCATAATAGTTGGTCTAGTTTGTGACAATACTGACAAATCACTAGATCTTACACAATCAACAAGAGTAGGCTTCATCAATGTTCCATTATTTGCAATAGCTGCCGCAATCATAGCGTTTTGCAAAGGTGTAACTTTAGCATCACCTTGACCTATTGATTCCAGAGCTAATCTATCTGGAGTTGGCTTAATAGAAAAAGTAGATTTCACGGATCGCATTGGGAATCCAGTAGAATCAGAACCATCAATGGTCAGCGAATCGAAGAATCCAAACTTTCTTGCCTGCTTTACAATTGCGTCAGAGCCTAAAGCATTACCCAATTGAGCAAAAGCAGTATTAGACGAATATGCTAAAGCATCCTCAAAAGATATTTTTCCATCAACACCATTTGCTTGGTAAGTGACATTTGTGAGAGACGTTTTGGTTCCAGGCAAAACATAGCTCTCACCGGCAGGTATTTTCGTATCAGGTTTGTATTTTCCAGATTCTAATGCTGCTGCAGCAACAACAGTTTTGAACGTAGAGCCAGGAGCATAAAGCTCAGAAACAGCACGATTCAGCATAGGATTTGACACATCTGATGTTATGTTCTCATACGATTTATTTACTTCATTAATATTGTGAAGAGCAAGATCATTTGGATCATAACTTGGAGTGCTTACCATAGCACGAATTCTTCCGGTTTTTGGCTCAATTGCAACTAAAGCTGCATCTTTGCCTTTAAGAAGATTATAAGCAAGATTTTGCAAACGTGAATCAATTGACGTCTCTATAGAAGCTCCGCGATTAGTTGCTCCAGTAAATAATGAACGGAATTTTTGCCAAAACAGAGCATCTGATTCTCCACTTAATAAGCTATTGCGAGAAGCCTCAATTCCTCTATCTGCACGCTGGCTAATAGAAAAATATCCAGTAACTGGAGCATATACTAATCCGTTAGAATACTGACGTTGATACACAAAAGCATCCTTAGATGGTTCAGATTTCGCTATAACTGTGCCATCTGATGTAAGTATTGCTCCACGCGGAGCACCAAACTCATGGTATAAAGCTCTGCGATTTCGAGGATCAGAATTCAAAGCATTCGCTTTAATAGAAGTAATAAGTGTACTAGAAATACCAAGTATTACAAAAAGTACCAATACTGCAGTAAAAAGTTCTCTAAGACTTTTATTCATTGTTATCACCTCTTTCTGAAGAGGAAATAACAGCAGAAGAATCTATATTATTTTCATAATTTGTATTGTTATATTCGTTATTATTTGTATTTGTCTTAGCTCGCTCTTGCAATTCACGCTCGCGCAATGCTGCTAAGGCAGCGTATTGGAAAGTATCTGAAACAGGAGCAGATTCAGGCTTATTTGCAGCGTGAGAAATAACAATAAGCAAAGATGCAAGCAAATAATTTGCCACTAAAGAAGAGCCTCCAGCTGCCATATAAGGCAAAGTTAAACCGGTTAATGGAATAACCAAAGTAATTCCACCAACAACAGTAAACACTTGGAAAGCCATAGTAAAAACAAGCCCTGAAGCTAATAATTTTCCAAAGCCATCTTTAATTTTCATTGCAGTAATCATTCCGGATGCAATAATAATTAAATATAAAACTAATACTGCGAGAAGCCCAGTAAGACCAAGCTCTTCACCAACAGAAGCATAAATAAAATCAGAATTAGCTAGCGGTGTTATAGAAGGATGACCTTGTCCTAAACCTGTTCCGGTTGTTCCTCCAGCAGCCAAACCAAACAATCCAGATACAATTTGCGCTGAGCCACCAGGGAAACGATTATAAACAGCATTGTCGAATGGGTGAAGCCACGAATCCACACGATATTGCACATGTGCGAATAACTTTACTGCCATCAAGCATCCAGCTACAAAAGCAATACCTCCAACAGCAATCCACCCTCTGCGACCTGTTGCAACATACAACATTGACACAAACATTGCAAAGAACATCAACGACGTTCCAAGATCATGCTGAATAACAAGCACACCCATTGATGCGGCCCATACTAAAGCAATAGGCCCCATGTCTTGTAAGCGAGGAAGGTGAATTCCCAAAACTTTATTTCCACCTACAGCAAGTCGATCACGATGATTAAACAGATACGCTGCAAAGAAGAACGACAAGAAAAGCTTAGCAAACTCTCCTGGCTGCACTGTGTGATCGCCAAAACCTATCCAAATTCTCGCTCCACCAATTTCTTTACCTAACCCAGGAACCATAGGTGAAAGCAAAAGAATTAAGCCTATAACCATATTCACATAAGAAAAACGCCTTAAAATGCGATAATCTTTCAAAAGAATAACGAAAATAATTGATAATACTAGTGCCGCACAAATCCACACCATTTGTTTTATTGCAACATTTGTATTATTTTGTCTGTCGATTCTAGCTATAAGAACTGTTCCAATTGCAGTTAAAAGCATAATACAAGGTAAAATAGCTTGACTTGCATATGGCTGTTTAACAAGAAGAACACCCCAAAATACAAAAAACAGCACCATAACAAGAATCAACATTGCTGCATAATTAGCAGAAATATAACCGTCAACACGGAAAAACATCTGTAAAAACGCCATTCCAGAAAGCAAAGTTGCAAAAAGCAACAATGCTATCTGTCTTATACGCGTAGCAATCATATTCATGAGGTTTTACCCTCCTGCTTCGCGTTATCTTTATTTTTATTTATTTTATTTTCTAATTTCTTTTGATTCTGTTCATTAAGTTTTTCTTGTTCTCGCGCACGCATTTCTCGACGAATTAACGAAGCATGACCACGAGCCTCAGCTAAGCTGCCAAAACTAATTCCTTCTTTTAATTGATCCTGCCAAGATTTATCTAGTTTATTAACAGGAATGTTGGTAGATTCCACTTCGTGAGATAATGCAATACCGAAAATATTTGTTGGCACTCCTTGATAAATAACAACTTTGTTACTGTCTTTTCCAATATAATATTGCGTTTGAGTCCACGCATATACTCCGTAGCCTATTGCAGAAATAACAAATAATACTAGCAATATTACCAAAGATATTCCTATGCGAGTCCACCTGCGCCTCAATGAATGAGCACGATGCGCCTCATCCTGCTCATGTTTAACAGCACGAGCAACATCTGGATCATGAGGATCCGTGGAAACTTTACCATTCTTCTTTTTGACTATAGGAATCTCATTAGTGTCAGGTGTATGTAATTCTCCATCTTCTTCGCGAATATGTGAAGGTTGCACAATTCTTGTAATAGATATTGTTCCTTCATTTGTATTTTCAGAATTATCGTCATCTTGAGCTAGCGCGGCTGCTCTTTGAGCTGGTGAATTCTTATCTTCGCGCAATGCTGGTGATGAAGCTACTGCTTTATTTACGATATCTGCAATTGATTCGAGATCATTACTTGCAGCTCCTCCAATAAGCGGAGTTTGATGTGGAAGATCAAATGCATCAGCATCAAGTGCAAGCGTTGCGTCTGCAATAACGGCTGTAACATTATCTGTACTACCAGCACGAAGTGCCATAGATACTAATTTTTGAGCGCATTCTTCTTGATTAGAAATACTACTCATCACATCTTGAATAGTTGAATCTTCAAGAACTCCACACAATCCATCAGAGCAAAGAAGCCAACGATCAGAAGGATGCGCTGAACGCAAAGCAATATCAGGACGAGGGTCTATATCAAAATCACCTAGCACTCGCATAACAACATTTCGTTGAGGATGATTTCGCGCCTCTTCAGGCGTAATATGACCCGTATCAATCAAATGCTGAACATAACTATGATCAGTAGTCATGCGCATAAGATGATTATCTCTTAGTAAATACGCTCTAGAATCGCCTAAATGAGCCAGAACCCAGTATCCTTTTACAAGAGTTACTGCAGTAACTGTCGTTCCCATTCCAGCAAGACGACGCTCACGTTTAGCTTTACCAACAATCGCATCATGAGCAGCCATAATCGATGTTTCCATCATCGAAGAAACAGTTTTAACATCATGAGGTCTTGAATCTTGTTCAATATGTGCAAGAGAACGAATCGCTATAGTAGAAGCTGTATCTCCTCCAGCATGACCACCCATTCCGTCGCAAATTGCAGCTAAATGTTCACCAGCAAATGCAGAATCTTGATTATTACTACGAACAGTTCCAACATCACTGACAGCCGTAGCATACATAAAAAGTATTTTTTCTACAGAATTCGCGCAATTTTCTTTAATATCATTTTTATCTGTTATAGATGATATTTTTTCTATTTGCCCAGTAACTGCAGTTTGAATTTCTTTTTCGTCGTTTGAATTGATTTGTTTCATTTATTACCTCAATTCAAACATTGTTGCTCCAATTCGCACAGAAGTACGTGGAGCTAATATAACAGGTTCGGTAACACGATTATGACCAATCATGGTTCCATTTGTGCTGCCTAAATCTTCAAGAACCCAAGAATTAACTGACTGATTAAAATAAACACGAGCATGATGCGAAGATACAAATTCATCGTTTAATACGACTGTATTAGACGCAGCACGACCAAGAGTTACACCAGCAGCGTTCAATGGGAATGAAGAGCCTGCCAAAGGTCCGTCAATAACAACTAACAAAGTTGGAGAACCGTACGTATTTTCTTGATTTTCTGCTTTTGTAAATACTGGCGTTTCATGTACTTGCACAACTTGTGAAAACTTTGCTTCACGAGAATTACGACGAGAATTTTTCTTCCAAAAACGAGATTTTTTAGGACTAAATACCTCAATATCGCAGCGAAGCGAACGGATAGCGCACCATACAAAAATCCAAAGTAAGACTAGAAAGCCATACTTAAGTATTGCGAACGTTAATTCAGTGAACATCATGCGCGTTATCGTCTCCTAGCTCGGAAATACTCACTACTCCTGGTCTTGAGACGATGCCCAATAAAGAATACGCGTACGACCAATAGTAATAGTGTTACCATCAACTAATGTTGCTGCAGGAACTTGATGACCCTCTACATATGTACCATTAGTAGATCCAAGATCACGAGCAATAACACCGTCAGGAGTTATATCAATACCAAGATGATGACGAGAAATGCCTGGATCATCTATTACAATATCGCAACCAGATCCACGTCCTAAAATAGTACGATCCTTTGTAAGCAAGTACTGGTTACCATTAATTTCAAGCATAGGATGATTCTGTTGCTGATCATCTGTGGTAACAGGAACAGCATTACCTTGAACAGATTCGGATGTCAAATGGAAATTACCTTTAGTTAATTCCAAATCCTCTTCAAAAATAACAACTACAGGTCCTACGAAAGCATAATGCTGACTCTTAGCATATTGAGTAAGATTATCTGCAAGCTCATTAGCTAATGCTTCACTGCCCCATTGTTCAATATGATCAAAATCAGGAGTACTCAGCTTAAAACGGTACTCATTTGGAGCAACTGTGTGATCTCTGCCAATTGGCATAGCTTCAGCGTCAATTTCACGTTCCAAAGCACTCGAAAAATCGACTGGCTGTAAATCTTTGGAGCCGAATTTTGCGAAGACGCCGTTCATTGCACCTTCCACGCTCTTCTCAAATCGGTCAAACACGCTCATGGTAAACCCTTTCTATCTGTTCATCATAGTACTCGTCACCGGGTACGGTGTTCAACTCCCACACGCTTTTCTTCTAATATATTTTCTTTTTTATACATATTATTTCGTACTCTCCAACGTGCATTTACATCATTGTGCGTGTAATCTTAACAAGTATGATGCAGAAAAATAACAGTAATCACAGCGGATTATCGGTTTTCACTAGAAATTCCGCTACCATTTTTACACTATTACTTGCAGTTGTTATTCCGTGCTTAGGAAAAGCATTGCTAGTTACGAGTAAAGAGCGCACTTACGAATCTTCAATAGTCGCTTGGTTCCATAAAAGCGTTCCATCTGTAATTCTCAGTATTTCAAAAATATTAGCTTTGATTTTTTCAACTAAAGGTTGCATAGCAATACTTGTTTTATTAGCAGCTCTTTCATTATTTATAAATAAAAATTGGAAGATTACAATAATTCAACTTTTAATTTCGCTTCTTCCTATGATTTATATTTTTGCAGTTAAATTTGCTGTAAATCGTCCGCGTCCGTACATTGGTTTGAATATTAAATTACCACCTGATCCAAGTTTCCCAAGTGGTCATACTTCAGCAGCTGTAGCAGTTTGCGTTATGGCAATGTTAATTCTTTACATTAATAAACCATCGTCAGTTCAATTTGGATTACTTTTTAGCGCAATTCTTGTTGTTATAGTTGCTGTTTCACGTATTATTGTCGCTGCTCATTTCCCTACGGATGTATTAGCTGCAGCAATTATATATCCGCTACTTTCTGTTGCAATTTTGCGCTCATTCCAGCGTCATAATTTATATATTGACAACAGAAATAATGACAAATCTACTTACTAAGAACAAGTACTAGATTCTAATTCAAAATCTAATATCCAATAATATAAAAGTAAGGAAATACTAATGATAAAAGGATTTAAAAAATTTATTTTAAGAGGCAGCGTAATCGATATGGCTGTCGGTGTTGTTATGGGTAGTGCAGTAACTGCAGTAGTAACAACGATAGTTAATTATATTATTAATCCTCTTATTGCAATGATTTGCGGAAAGCCAGAACTTAATGGCGTTCTGACTATTAGTATGAATGGTGCAACAATTTCTTTCGGCGCAGTAATTGGAGCATTATTGAATTTCCTTATTGTTGCTACAGCAGTTTATTTCTGCATTGTTTTACCTATTAATAAATTACGTGAAATTGGTGCAGATTTGTTGCAAATTGAACATGAAAAAACTGAAGAAGAAAAAAGAAAAGAACGTGAAGAAAAAACTATTCAACTGTTACAAGATATTCGTGACGAACTAGTGAAACGCTAATTTCTTTATTTTTCTTATAAAAATTCCCACTGCTTCTTAGTAAACAGTGGGAATTTTATTAATCAAAACTAAATTATTCACACTATCAGTCGTCACCTAAAGTAATGTGAATTCCTCCAACTAATGAACCAACAACGTTATATAGAAGTGCGATTATTGCAGATAATACGGTTATTATGACTATTTCTACAATTGAAAAAATAGTTACAGCACTTAATACTGTTGGTAGTGAGAACACATCTGCAAGATTAAAACCGTTACTATCCAAGCCTGTAGAAGAAACAATCTGCGTTACTTGATCAAATACACCAATCATATTCAAGAACAACCATATCAAACCTGCAGCAATAACTTGAATAATTCCTCCTGCAACGCTTAGAAGGAATGTTACTTTTGCTACGGACCATGCATCTACTCTTACTAAAGAAAGACTCATACGACGAGCACGCGGAACACGTCCTGATTTTGTTGCGTTTGATTTATTGGAAATGGATGAAGCAACGCCACCAATTGTACGACGATACGTATTGGAACTACCACTAACACGTGCAGATGATGATGAATTTTTAACAATATTTCCTAAAGAAGAATTACCAGATACTTCATCAAAATTATTTTCTTCACTTGAATGATTAGCTTCATTAGAAGGAACCATTTTTTCTGCATATAATTCTGTGTTATTAGACAAAAATCCTGCAGATTCCTCATTCATATTCATCGGATTTTGCGATGGCTCAAAATTTTCGCTCATCTCAGTGTTCCTTCTCTTATTAATTTGCTTATAATCAGTGTCATTATACCAATGAGAGTACCAATAAAAACAGACTAGAACAGTTTTTATTAGTACTCTCAAATTTTTACGAAATAATATTATTAATATTATTCCGTATAAGAAGTTTCTTAAGCTTCCTCATTTTCTGAAGTAGCTTCTTTTTCTTCTAATTGATTTTCTTCGTCATCCGTTTCTTCATTACGAGCAATAGAAATAATTTCATCGCCCTTATCTGGCTTAGCTAAAGTCACACCTTGAGTTGTTCTACCAGTGCGCTTCACTTCATTAACATCAGAACGAATTACCTTACCGGACTTCATAATTGCCATTACTTGATCTGTTTCTTCAACAATCAAGGCACCAACCAAAGAACCGCGACCCTCTGCAAGTTGAACAGCTTTAACACCGTAGCCGTTTCTTCCTTGCAAACGATACTCTTCAATAGCAGTTCGCTTAGCAAAACCTTCATTAGTAACAACAAGAAGATCTTTACTAGTTTCTGCTGCAACAACGTCCATATCGAGTAATTCGTCACCTTCACGGAATCTCATACCCTGAACACCGGCAGTCTGACGACCCATTGGTCGAAGTTGTTCATCATCTGCTCTAAACTTCAAACTCATTCCAAGCTTAGAAACAAGAATAATGTCATCTTCTGAATTGCACAAAGCTGCACCAATGAGCTCATCAACAGGTTCACCTGTTTCTTCATTTGCCATCAAGCGTACAGCAATCAAACCGCCTTGACGTGGAGAATCATACTCTTGTAAAGCAGTTTTCTTAACTTTTCCAGAACGAGTTGCCAATACCAAGTATTTAGCAACATCATAATTTGGAATTGATAATACTGCTTGAATTGTTTCTCCTGGAGTAAATTGCAACAGATTAGCAACATGCTGACCTTTAGAATCGCGAGATCCTTCTGGAAGTTCGTAAGCTTTCAGACGGTAAACTCGACCACGATTAGTAAAGAAGAGCAACCAATTGTGTGTAGAAGTTAAGAAGAAGTGATCAACTACATCATCTTCACGCAATTTAGCGCCTTTAATACCTTTACCACCGCGATGCTGAGCACGATACTCGTCTGCCTTAGTGCGCTTAATATAGCCTGCACGAGTTACGGTTACAACAACGTTTTCTTCAGCAATAAGATCTTCAACATTCATTTCACCAGAGAATGGAAGAATCTTAGTTCTGCGATCATCACCATATTTTGCAACAATTTCATCAAGTTCATCGCCAACAATTTTGCGCTGACGTTCTGGGCTTGCCAAAATATCGTTGTAATCAGCAATTTTGATCATCAAATCTTCATGCTCGTCGAGAATCTTCTGACGTTCCAAAGCTGCAAGTCTGCGAAGTTGCATTGCAAGAATGGCATCTGCTTGAACTTCATCAACATCAAGCAAATTCATTAAACCAGTACGAGCAGTTTCAACATCTTTAGATGAACGAATTAAAGCAACAACTTCATCGATCATATCCAAAGCTTTCAAATAGCCTTGCAAAATATGATCTCGCTCTTCAGCTTCACGCTTTAAGTAACGTGTACGCCTATCAATTACTTCAAGCTGATGATTTACCCAATGACGAATAAAAGCATCCAAACTCAAAGTTCTAGGAACGCCATCAACCAAAGCAAGCATATTTGCGCCGAAAGTTTGCTGCAATTGCGAATGCTTATATAAGTTATTTAAAACAACTTTTGGAACAGCATCGCGCTTAAGAACAAGAACCAAACGCTGACCAGTACGGCCAGACGTTTCGTCGCGCATATCTGCAATACCTTGAATTTTTCCATCTCGTACAGCTTCACGAATAGAAGCAGCTAAGCGATCAGGATTAACTTGGTATGGAAGCTCGGTAACAACCAAGCACATACGTCCCTTAATTTCCTCAGTATTAACTACTGCTCGCATTGTAATTAAGCCGCGACCTGTACGGTACGCTTGCTCAATTCCTTTATGACCTAAGATCGTTGCTCCAGTAGGGAAATCAGGTCCTTTAATTCGCTGAATTAAAGCTTCAAGAAGTTCTTCATTGCTTGCATCAGGATGCTCCAAAGCCCAGTGCACACCATCAGCCACTTCACGCATATTATGAGGTGGAATATTGGTTGCCATACCAACAGCAATACCAGCAGAACCATTAACTAAAAGATTTGGAAAACGAGCTGGCAAAACTGTAGGCTCTTGAGTTTTACCATCATAATTTGGCAAGAAATCAACGGTATCTTTATCGATATCTCGTACCATTTCCATAGCCAATGGCGCCATACGACATTCCGTATAACGCATTGCTGCTGCAGGATCGTCACCAGGAGAACCAAAGTTTCCTTGACCATCAACAAGCATATAGCGCATTGACCAAGACTGAGCCATACGCACTAAAGTGTCATAGATAGCAGAATCACCATGAGGGTGATACTTACCCATAACATCACCAACAACGCGAGAGCACTTGTTATATCCTCGATCAGGTCTGTATCCTCCGTCATACATTGCATAAATAACACGACGGTGAACAGGCTTCAAACCATCACGAACATCTGGTAAAGCACGCTCAACAATAACAGATAATGCGTAAGCTAAATAAGATTCGCGCATTTCCTGCTGCAAATCCATGTTCTTTACGCGAGCACCCTTCATTAAGCCATAATCAGTATTATCTGCTTCCTGAGGGCTCTGTGGTTCCATTGAACCATCTGGAAGCTGATCTCGCTCAGCATCATCACTAGCGGAATTTATTTCGTCTACCACTTCAATTCCTTCTTAATCTTATAAAAATTAAAGTTTTTTCTTTTTATATTTTCGAATAAATTAATACTTTTAAGCGTCAATAAACCTTGCATCATGAGCATTTCTTTGAATGAAGAGTCTACGAGGCTCTACTTCATCACCCATAAGCATGGAGAATGTTTCATCAGCTCGAGCAGCATCTTCAATATGAATTTGCTTCAAAATACGATGTTCAGGATCCATTGTTGTTTCCCACAACTCCTGATAACTCATCTCACCCAAGCCCTTGTATCGCTGAATACCTTCACCTTTAGGAAGTTGACGACCAGCAGCTTTACCTTCTGCTAAAACTCTGTCTCGCTCAGCATCCGTATAAACAAAGTCATGTGCCCCCTTGCTCCACTTCAAACGGTACAAAGGTGGCATAGCAACATAAACGTATCCTGCAGTAATCATAGGACGCATATAGCGGAAGAATAGTGTCAAATTCAAAGTAGCAATATGAGCACCGTCGACATCAGCATCAGCCATAATAATAACTTTGTGATATCTAACCTTGCTTAAATCAAAGTCTTCACCATAACCGCCACCAACAGCAGTAATTAAGGATTCAATAGTTTCAGACTTCATCATTCTGTCAATTGAAGCGCGTTCGGTATTCAAAATCTTACCGCGCAAAGGCAAAATTGCTTGCGTAATAGGATCGCGACCTTGAATTGCTGAGCCACCTGCAGAATCACCCTCGACTATGAATAATTCACATTCTTCAGGATTACTTGACTGGCAATCCTTCAACTTATCTGGCATTCCAGCAGTTTCAAAAATAGACTTACGACGAGTATTTTCGCGAGCTTTTTTAGCAGCAAGTCGAGCACGAGAAGCTTCTATGGCTTTTTGAATAATATTTTTTGCTTCATTTGGATGAGCATCAAACCAATCTCCAAGCTTTTCTGTCATAACTCTTTGCACAAAAGTCTTAGCTTCAGAATTACCAAGCTTTGTTTTAGTCTGACCTTCAAACTGTGGAGTTGTAAGCTTTACTGAAACAACTGCTGTTAAGCCTTCGCGAACATCATCACCAGAAAGATTAGTATCTTTCTCTTTCAGAATATTCTTTTCGCGAGCATAACGATTAACTAAAGTAGTAAGTGCTGCACGGAATCCTTCTTCGTGAGTACCGCCTTCAGTAGTTGAAATAGTATTAGCAAAAGTGTGAACTGCTTCAGAATAAGCAACAGTCCATTGCATAGCAATTTCCGCAGAAATACCAATTTCAAGATCTTCAGCCTCAAAGTCAATAACATCTGGCTCTACAGGAACAGCTTTTCTAGATTTAACCAAGTAATCAACATAGTCTTTAATACCATGCTCATACCTGTAGCTTACGCTTCTATGCTTTTCTTCACTAGAAGATTCAGAATCACCTGCAACTTCATCTCCAGCTTCATCTGGCTTACGTAAATCAGTTAAAGAAATCTTCAAACCTTTATTTAAGAAAGCCATCTGTTGGAAACGAGAACGCAAGGTTTCAAAATCATAAACTGTTGTTTCAAAAATTGTTCCGTCTGGCCAGAAAGTCACGGAAGTTCCAGTTGATTCTCCTTCTGCCATTGGCTCACCTTTTGCCAAAGGAGCAGTTGGATGCTGATCAACATAAGTTTGAGTCCAGTGGAATCCTTGACGACGAACTTCAATTTCTACACGAGTAGAAAGTGCATTAACAACAGAAATACCTACACCGTGTAAACCACCAGAAACAGCATAACCGCCGCCGCCAAACTTACCGCCAGCATGAAGTTTAGTCATAACTGTTTCAACACCAGAAACACCTTCGCCTGGCACTTCATCTACTGGAATACCTCGACCATCGTCGACAACACGAATAGCATTATCAGGCAAAATTGTTACTTCAATATGCGAAGCATATCCTGCCAAAGCTTCATCAACAGAATTATCAACAATCTCATAAACCAAATGATGCAATCCACGAGGACCAGTAGAACCAATATACATACCTGGTCTAATACGAACTGCCTCTAATCCTTCTAGAACACGAAGGTCACTCGCATCATAATGTTCAGGAGCAAGTGAATCATCGAGTTGAGCATCATCGAGTTTATGCTCTTCAACGGCATCATCCATCGAATTATCTTCCGTGTTTGCCACTTTAGGTCCCTTCACAAATTGCCTCATATTAAAAGGCATTTATAGAGCCAACACATGCTAGAAAGCACATAAAAGGGGATTCTAGCGTTTTAGCCATAATACATGACATTCTACACACATAGTATGACCTCTCTTCAGAAAGAGGCATTTTTACTATTTTTAAAAAAATATAATAATTTTATTAAAATTTACTTCTTAAAAATCCTAATCCACTCGTTGTTGGACCAATAACTTTAATTTCTTTTATTTCAATATTTTCAAGGTTATTATTAATTTTTTCTTTTAATTGTGGAATTAAGTAAGAAAGTTGAGTTGCCCAAACTGTTGATTGAGCACGAACAATAAGCACACCATTTACAACTTGACTTATTTCACAATGTTTTGCAATGCTTTCCCCTACTACTTTATGCCAAGAAGAACGTAATTTTGCTATAGAAAGTTGACTATTCCAATTACTTTCAGAAGCAAAATTTTTTAAAATACCGCAGAATAATTTAGGATCTCTACCAGGTTTTCCAAAATTTTCCCAAGCTTGTTCTGCATTTTTTTCACGATTATTTTCGCGTTCAGCTTTCTTATTAATAGGATCAAAAATAATTGCAGGTAATTTTCGAGTATCAATTTTTAAAAGAATATTAACAGGAATCATTACTTTTCCTCCTGCTTATTTTTTCTTTGTTCTATTAAATCAAGCAAAATATTATTATGCTCTTCACTAAAATTATTAATTTCATTATTTTTTTCTAATAATTTTCCAATATTTATAAGATTTGTTTTTTTAATATATTCTTCATTAGGAATGTCACTAAGAGAAGAAGTAGTAATAAAAACTTGACCTTGATTAAGTGCAAAATTTAATATTCTTATGCGCCTATTTTCATCAAGTTGTGCAAATACATCATCGAGAATAACAATAGGTTTATTATTATTTTTTTCTTCTAACGCCTTGCATAATGCCATTTTTGAAGCTATTGCAATTGTCCAAGATTCACCATTCGAAGCAAAATCTTTAGCAGAAATATTATTAATAATAAAGTCAATATCATCACGATGAGGGCCAATAAGGTTGCATCCTCTAGCTAGCTCTCCCTCATAAATACGTTGAAAATGCTCACTTATTTTAGAAAAAAGCTCGTTATTATTTTCAATATTTTCATCACTATTTTTTTCAAATAATACTTCTTCAAAAGAAGGAACATATATTATTTCCGTATTTTCTTCATTAGTAAAAGATTTAATTATATTTTTGAAATATTTATTAATAATTTGCACAGTTTCTTGGCGTGCTTTTGTTAAGTTAATGCCACTTTCAATAAATTTACCAGTCCAAATTTCTAATCCGGATAATGAAACTGTCTGATTTTTGTATGAATAATCTCTAATATTTTTTAGCAGTGCAGCACGCTGTTTAGAAATATGCTTAAATTCTTGCAATATTTGCACATAATTTGGTACTAACAAAGATCCAGCTTGATCGATAAAAGTACGCCTAACATTAGGATCACCAATTATAAGAAATTGGTCTCTTGGAGTAAAAGAAACTATTGGCAACAATCCAATAATGTCTTTAACATATAATGCTTTACCAGAATTTATATGTGCTCTATTAGAACCTTTTAAGTAAAGATCTATTTCATAAGTTGTTTGATCTAAATTACTTTCTAAAGATGAAATATCATTTAAATCAGTATTTGTTTCATCTTTTTTATAATTTATTTCGTTATTAATTGTATTTATTCTTATTATTGATTTTTCACAGCCTTTTTTAATAAGAGGCAATGTCGAAGATGTTCTGTGACTTATTCCAGTACCAGTAACTTCTAATGCTTCTACAATATTGGTTTTTCCTAAACCATTATTGCCATATATAACATTTATTCCAGGTTTAAAATCACAAATTATATGATTCCAAGAACGAAATGTATCAAGGGCAATTCGCGAAATATACATTGCCTAATTACCCTTTCTTAATAGTTTTAAAAGAAAAATGCGATATTACATTGTACATCAAAAAATAATCTAAAATACAATGCAATATCGCAACAATATTAATTATTAAAACGCATAGGAACAAGCAAATAGCGATAATCTGTTGATTCATCACCATCTGATTCCTGTTGACCATTAAATTCAACAGGTTTTACAGCTGTTGCCATTTTCATATGAACGAATGGCTCTGGAATAGCTCCTAAACCTTCAAGTAAGTAGTTTGGATTAAAGGCAACAGTTATGTCTTCTCCATCCATATCGATATCAAGTACTTCTTTTGCTTGCGATTCGTCAGCAGTACCAGCACTCAAAGTCAACTCTTGATTTGAAAAAATCATTCGAATAGGAGCATTTCTTTCGGCGACTAAAGATACTCGCTTAATTGCATTTATCAATAATTGTTTATTAATAATTGCATGAATAGGATATTCATCTACAAATAATCGATCTACAGAAGGGAATTCTCCATCAATTATTTGTGAAGTACTTGTACGACCGGAATTTTCAAAACCTAAAAGTGACTTATCTTCCTCGTTAAAATGAATAATAACATTTTGATGATCGTCAAGAGAATGAGCAATATCTCTTAGCAATGATCCACGAGTGAGAGTGGTTGAATGAATGTCATTATGTTCTGGTGTCCACTTAAAAGTAGATCTAGATAGACGGAATCTATCGGTAGAAGTCATAGTAACAGTGTCATCTTCAAATTGGATCCTAATTCCAGTTAGAACCGGCCTATTTTCTTCTCTAGATGTAGAAACAGATGCTTGATTTACAGCTTGAATAAATGTTGGCGCATCAACCTGACCTAATTTATTAGGCAATTTAGGCAAATCAGGATATTCTCCAAGAGGCATAAGTTGAAGAGTAAATGTTGATTTGCCGGAAGTAATAGTTAAAGTATTATTTTCAGATTTTAGATAAGTTTTTTCTGCAGGAAGAGACTTAGTAATATCTGCCATTAATTTACCTAAAATAAGTATGCTTCCCTCTTCGTCAACACCAGCTTCAATATGATGGCAGCTAGAAATTTGATAGTTGAATGCAGAAAGTTGCAATGTGCCATTTGCTGCTTCAATTTTTAAGCCTGCAAGAATAGGGTTTGCAGGGCGTGCGTCAATTACGCGTGTAGTCCAAGCTACAGCATCAGCAAATGATGCAGAGTTGACTTCTACTTTCATGCTTCCTCTTTTCTGTAAAGTCTGCATTTATTCTACAGTATGATGCTGCCTACAAAAAGATTTTTAAATATCTACAGTTCATTTGTATTTATTATTTTTCTTATTAAATAAGAAATAAATAAAAGTAGTAATAAAGACTGTGTATATGTGGAAAAGTGATTAAAAACCGCTTTTAAAAAGACTTATTAACATTTAAAAGATGTGGATAACGTCAGAATAACAATGTGTACAAGTAGCCGACTTATCCACAGCTTTTTCTATTTTTTAAAGTTTCCACATTTTTAAATGCCTTATAAACAAGTTACTAACATTTTTAGACGGCGTTTTCCACGAGTTATGCTCAGCTTTTACCCACATTTGTTATTAAGTATGTGGATAACTTTTTTTAAACTTTTAAACAATTCTTCATAAATATGTGGAAAAGAAGATTATTTTCTACGATCAGCAGGATTTTGCTTTAAGCGAACAGTTAATTCCATAACGTAGTTATAAATTTCTTGTTTTTCTTGCATCTCGCCACTTACACGAGTGTAAGCATGCATAACTGTAGTATGATCTCTACCGCCAAAAACTTCGCCAATATCAACCAAACTCATGCTTGTCATCTCTCTTGCAAGATACATTGCAATTTGACGAGCAAGAGCAACATTCTTTGTGCGCTGTCGTCCAACAAGTTCATCGAAAGTCATGTGGAAATATTGAGCTACCTGACTAATGATGTCAGTTGGACGAACTTCAATATCTGTAGCAAAGAAATCTTGTAATGCTTGTTCAGCTAAAGCTTTACTAACAGGCTGATTGCTTAAAGATGCTACAGCAGTAACGCGCGTCAATGCACCTTCAAGTTCACGAATATTTTCTGTAAAACGTTCAGCAATTAAATCAAGTACGTCACTTGGGACATTACAGTGATTCATTGATGCCATCATTCTAAGAATTGCAATACGCGTTTCCAAATCTGGCGGTTTAATATCAACCGTAAGACCTGATTCAAATCTGGAAATTAAGCGCGCTTCAAAGCCCTTAAGATTTTTTGGAGCAACATCTGAAGCTATAACTATTCGCTTATTTGCTTGGTATAAAGAATTAAAAGTATGGAAGAATTGTTCAAGTGTTGCTTCTTTTCCACCAAGGAATTGAATATCGTCAATAAGAAGAACATCTACTTCGCGATATCGCCTATTAAAATCAGCAATTTGACCTTGACTTTGATTTGGCGTTTGAAGAGCTTCAATAAATTCATTAGTAAATTCCTCACTTGTTACATAACGAACTTTAAGTGAAGAATCTTTTACCAAAGCATAATTGCCAATTGCGTTAAGCAAATGAGTTTTACCAAGGCCGGAACCGCCGTAAATACATAAAGGATTAAAATCTCTTCCTGAACCCTCTGCAACTGCTAAAGCTACAGTTCTTGCAAAACGATTTGAATCTCCAGGCACAAAAGTATCAAAAGTTGCGCACGTGTTTAAATGTGTAATTGCATCGCGCTGAACAGAAACAGGCATTTTTTGCTGTGCAACTTGTTCATTAGAAATATCAGTTTGCTTAAGAGTAGATATTCCAGTTGCATGATCAAAATCTGGTTGTACAGGAGATACATCATTCGCTGTAACCGATGGCAAATCAGTAGATGCTGAAACTGAAATATTATCAACAGGCAAAACTGTATTATCAGTTACTACTTTATTTAAATTCGTATTGTTCTGCGCTTGATTAGATAAAGAATTTGAAGAACTTTGTGCAGCTTTTTCCTGATATTCAGATTGAGGAACAATCCTAAAAGCAGGAAACATATCTTTACCAGTGCAAATCTTTAATGCTGTAAGTAGAGGAGAATTTAATTCATTTTGCAAAGCTTGTTGCGTTTCAGCATTAGATACACACAAAACAATGGTTGTACCAAAGATTGCTTCTGGTTTAACGCCTTCAAACCAACCTTTATCGCGCGCAGTTAAAAGGGCATTATGCTGTAAAACAGTAAGCGTATTAGACCATACCAAAGCAGCTTGCGATGTAGGATCGCCTAATGTATCAGCCATTTCACCCCCCAAACTTGCATTTAGCGCATGTAATAATGCTGACTCTGTTTACGCGCGCACGTGTGTAATAAGTATCAGTAAGATATGTTTACTCTGACCCTACGAAGTTATCCACAGTCTAGCGTGTTGAAATTGTTTAATTGTGAATAACATGTGTGTAATTTGTGGATAAGTTTAAAGCTGAGATTTGGCTATTTTTCAACGATTCTGCGTGTACAATAAATTGTAATAGAAATGTGAATAAATCATTTTTATTTATATCTGACTATGTTGATTCTTCAAAAATAAAATGTGGAGTTTTGAGCATTGGTGAGGGGTAATAGTATTTTGGTATAGCTTGACTCATACGGGGCCATGCTTTTGCATGGCTGAATACAGGAGCATTAGTTATGAAGAGGACATTTCAGCCGAATAATCGTCGTCGTCACATGAAGCACGGCTTCCGCGTTCGCATGCGTACGCGTGCAGGTCGCGCAGTAATCAATCGTCGTCGTGCCAAGGGCCGCAAGTCACTGTCTGCCTGAGTTAAGGTAGCGTCGTAAGGCATGGAAAGGCTGAAAAGCCACCGTGATTTTGTTGCGGTGCTAAAAAAACGGCGCAAGGTGAGTTCCCGGGATATCGTCGCGCATTACATTATGCGTGACGATATAGCCGTGCAGAGCACACTTAACGAAGATAGAAGTGCAAGTTTAGATTATATTGCCACGGGTTTTGAAAGTGATACTCCCGCGGCATTTTCTGATACCTTCTTACATGATCAAAAATTTGAACATGTAAAGAGGCTAGGTCTTGCTGTATCTAAATCAGTGGGGAAAGCTGTAGTTCGCAATAAGGTAAAAAGACGTCTACGAGTAATCGCAAAAAATTATGAATCTTTATTACCTGCAGGTTGTGACGTAGTGTTAAGAGCAAAACCTTCTGCAGCTCAATCTTCATTTGATTCGTTACAATGCCAGATACAAAAGCTTTTTGGCAAAATTAGTGCAGATTTATGTTCTACACAAAATTGCAAAATGCATGAGAATAATCAGAATCAAGGATAATTGAAATATATTATTTTGAGTAGATGGTGGTTATTGTTATGCGTAGTAAAAAAAGTTTAAGCTCTAAGTTTGTAATTAGTGCAATTAGATGGTATCAGCGCACGATTTCTGCAAATAGACCAGCTTGCTGTAGATACTATCCTACGTGTTCGCGTTATGCTATTGAAGCAATTGCTAGATATGGCACGTTTAGAGGTGGTATTCTTGCATTATTACGCCTTCTACGCTGTAGACCTTGGACAAGCTGCAGTATTGATGATGTACCCCGCAAATATTCGATTTTTTACAGATGTGCTTGGTCTAAGGCACATGAAGAGCCACGGCTAACTCCCTTGGCTGAAGAAGACAAGGAAAACTAATGTTTAATCAAGATAACTTCATACTTGATAATGGATTCTTTGGATGGTTTTATAAAATCTTGACGCCAGTTGAGTGGCTTATGACTCAAATTATGTCATTATTCCACAAGTTATTAACTCTTCTTGGAATGAATGAAGTTGGCTTCTCTTGGGTTTTTTCCATCGTATTCTTGGTATTAGTTGTGCATGCGTGCATTTTTCCTGCATTTATTAAAAGCATTAAAGGCATGCGCAAAATGCAAGCTATTGCGCCTAAGGTTAAGAAAATACAGCAAAAATATAAAGGTAAAAATGACCCTGCAAGTAAAGAAGCTATGCAGCGTGAAATGATGAAGCTTTATCAAGATAACAAAGCTAATCCTGCTGGTTCGTGCTTGCCTATGATGATTCAGGGTCCTGCATTTATGAGTATTTGGTATACGCTTTCCGTTATTCCTTTTATTGCTCGTGGCAAGCATGCGGCTCTTGGTGCCTTTGACATTGCAACAGCACAGCAATTCGTTAAAACTCGCGTATTTGGGGTTGGTGTTGCAGATACTTTTATGACAACTGCTGGCGCAGGTAAAATTGTCATAGTTGTATTTGTTGTACTTATGTGTTCCGCAATGTGGTACATGCAATTCAATAATATTCGTAAAAATCTTCCGCCTGAGTCTAAGCAGGGTAGCCAATATACTGTGCAAAAGCTTATGATGTGGGGATTCCCGTTGATTTACGTTTTCTCTGCATTTGCTATGCCTTTTGCAATGTTGGTTTACTGGTTAGTAAACAACATCATAAATATGTTGCGTTCAATTTGGCAGGTTTACGCATTCCCAACTCCTGGATCTCCTGCAGCCGAAGAAAAAGAAAAGCGTGACTATCAAAAAGAAACTGCTCGTCGTGAGCGCGAAGGTTTGCCTTCTATTGAAGAAGAGAATCTTCAAAAAGCTCGTGAGGAAGCTGAGCGTAGAGAGATTGAGGGATTCCAACGCAAGCAGCCACAACGTAAGCGTAAGGTGGCAAAGCGCTAATATTTAGATACATTTTGCGGATATATAAAGTCATTTTTATGACTTGAAAATAAGTTAGTAACTTGGCTTTATTATCCGCTAAACTAGACTTCAGAAATTTTTAAAACGTGAATTTTCTCACGATAAGGAGTAATTAATGGTACAAGATGAGAAGAGGACGGTTGATCAACTCAATGAAGAAGCTGATATTGCCGCAGATTATTTAGAAGGCTTACTCGATATTGCTGATTATGAGGGTGATATTGAGATGGGTGTGCGCAATAATCGCCCAATGATTCAGATTGTTGCAGATGATGACACTGATATTAAGAATTTAATTGGTCGCAATGGTGAGGTTGTCGATGCTTTGCAACAATTAAGCCGTCTTGCTGTTCAGCAAAAAACCGGTGATCGTTCTCATCTTATAGTTGATGTAGATGGATTCTTAAAGCGTAAGCGCCAACATTTGCGCGATATTGCTTTAGATGCTGTTGATGATGTGCGTGAAACTGGTGAACCTGTGAATTTGAAGCCAATGAATTCTTTTGAACGCAAAGTTGTGCATGATACTGTGCGTGACGAAGGTTTGCGTTCCCGTTCACATGGTGAAGAACCGCACCGCTATGTAACTGTTTACATGCCTTCAGTTGCTTCTGAAGATGAAAATATTGACGAAATTGACGATGTAGACGGCGAATATTCTGAAGAATAATTAATTTTTATTTAATTGGTTCTTTTCGAAGGAAAAGAGGAATAAAATGAAAAAGTAACACAATGAAACAAAAAATGTTTTGTTGTGTTACTTTTTATTTATTGTTTATTATATTTCTTTTATTTGTTTTGGGGAAAATATGGAAGCTAGTTTAGATAAAAAATATGAGGAAGATACACAAAAAGTAGCGGACGAATTAGAAGGATCCCCATTGCTAAGTGAAGTTTTAGGTGAAGCATTAGAAAAGTGCAAGCTGTTTCACGTGAAACTTCAGCAAGAGGGATTAGTAAGAGGTCTTATCGGGCCTAGAGATATGAATATTCTTTGGGAAAGGCATATATTAAATTCTGCAGCAGTTGTTCCTTTTATTAAAGAAGCAATAGTTGGTAGAAAAAATAAAAGAGTTGCAGATGTAGGCAGCGGCGGCGGTTTTCCTGGTCTAGTTTTAGCTGCGTGCTTACCTGATTATGACGTTACTTTGATTGAACCTATGGAGCGTCGTGTTGACTGGTTGCGTGAGTGCGTTGCTCTTATGAAATTAAAAAATGTTACTATATTTCATGGCAGATCAGATGAAGTTATTGACAAAATTAAGTCACATGAAATTCCAGCGTTTGATGTAGTAACATGCAGAGCTGTAGCTCCTATGACGAAATTAGCTGGATGGACTATTCCTCTACTGAATAAGCATGGGAAATTAATAGCATTAAAAGGTAAATCTGCTCAAGCAGAAGTAGAAAAAGCTGTAAAAATGATTCGAAAAGCTGGGGGAACAAATCCTCGCATTCTTGAAGCGCCAGTTGCATCTGGTTTGCAGCCGACTACAGTAGTATTAATAGATAAAGCTTAATTTTTTAATTAAAATTTGTGTTTAAGCAAGTTTTCGTTTAATGTGGCGCGAGTTTATGTTTAATGTGGCGCGAGTTTTGGGGGATTTCTTTCCTCGCACGTCCCGTCCTTCAGTCGCTCTGGCTGCTAAAAGAGTTTAGTGTGTTCGTCTTTCTTTAAGAATGTTGCTCCATCAGTCCTCTTTTAGTGCTCGTAAAGAAATCCCCCAAACTCTGCGTGTTTAATCGTTAATAACCGTGCCCATCGCAGAGATTTTTCGATTTTTCTTCTTCGCTTGGCGAATCAGCAGCCTGCGGCTCTGACGTTCGCCTCGCTCAGTGCGAAAAATCTCAAATCTCACCACACGAATATTCGTGCAACTAAAGTTGCGCAATTAAGCTGCGGGTGGGTGCGTGGTTTGCGTGCTTTGTGTGGTGTGTGCAGCAGCACTAATGATAGTGTTCGCTAATCAACAGGAATCAGCGTCTGCAGAGCATTAATGCTAAAGTTCGCTAATCAATAAATAATCGCCGTTAGCAAAGCATTACTGCAAAGCTACATAATCGACGTTAGCAAAGCACTGGTGCAAAGCTACAAAACCACTTTTCGCAGAAGCAATACTGCAAAGCTTCATACGCTACGTTTGCAAAGCATTGGTGCAAAGCTTCATGTGCAACGTTAGCAGAGGATTGGTGCAAAGCTACAGAAACGTGCAAGCATCCAATCAATGCGAAAAATCGAAAAATATGTAGTTAGTTATGGAATAAGGTGTTGATGTTTCACATGAAACATCAAAAAATTTGTGCTTTTTATGTCCATAGAAACGACGAAACTTAAAACACGATATTTTTATTTTAAGAGTTTCGTATATTTAATTGGGGGTGATACATCGTGGAATCAGCTGCTGAAACGATTCAACGAATTTTTGGAGATTCAAAATCCTCCCTAGGTATTGAATTGGCAGATTTGACATCTCGTTTTCATTCCATTGAACAGGCGAAATATCCTAAGCCTAAGCAAACGCGTTTTATTGCTGTTGCTAATCAAAAAGGTGGAGTAGGAAAAACAAGTTCTGCTGTAAATCTTGCTGCAGCTATGGCTGTGAGTGGATCAAAAGTACTTCTTATTGATATGGATCCACAGGGGAATGCGTCAACTGCATTAAATGCTCCTCATGCTTCTGGTGATTTGTCAGTTTACGATGTTCTTGAAGGGCGAAAAAGTATCGCTGAAGTAAAACATGCTTGCCCAGATATTGAGGGACTTGATGTTGTTCCAGCATCTATTGATTTAAGTGGTGCTGAATTAGAGCTTGCAGACATGGATAATCGTAATAATCTGTTAAAGAATGCCTTGCAAGAATATCTTGATAATAGCAACGAACACTATGATTATGTTTTTATCGATTGTCCCCCGTCGCTTGGCTTATTAGTTATTAATGCAATGTGTGCTGCACGTGAAATGCTTATACCAATTCAAGCTGAATATTATGCTCTTGAAGGCTTAGGACAGCTTATAAGAACTATTGGTTTAGTCCAGCAACATTACAATCCAATTTTAGTTGTTTCTACAATGCTTGTTACTATGTTTGACAAGCGAACTTTATTAGGTAGAGAAGTTTTCCAAGAAGTTAAAAAACATTATCCAAATATCGTGCTTGAGACTACGATTCCTCGTACTGTGAAAATACCTGAAGCGCCAAGCTTTAATCAAAGTGTTATTACTTATGATCCACATGGATCAGGAGCGATTTCTTATCGCGAAGCTGCGTTAGAAATTGCGAAGAGATCTAAGACGGTATTATCTGTTATTGCAGCAAAGCAAGATGCTAATCGACAAGAACAACAACAGGAGAATAAATAATGAGTGGAAATAAGTCTCGCCTGGGTAAAGGTTTAGGCGCTTTGTTCCCAGCTTTGCCTGGCGAGGATGCGCTTGCCGATGCATCTAATAATTTGCAATTTAATGTTTCACATGAAACACAAAAATCCGAATCTGTGGATGGTCAGCTAGAAAAACAAGCAAAAGTTTCACGTGAAACGTTAAATAAAGATAATAATCAATCAAAAAATGTTTCACATGAAACAAAGGTCCCTAGTATGAGCAATTCAATTGCTCCTCACGCGGATAAGAATAATAACAAAATAAAGAATGTTTCACGTGAAACCGTGCCGTCAATTAATACTAACAAGCATTCTCATAAACGCTCAACTATGCCATCTCTTGGAGATGTCACTAGACCTATGGATTTCTTTTTTGGAGATTCAGCATCAACGACATTTATGTCGTCTAAGACAAAGAATAATGAAGAAACCGTTATTGGTGAAAAAAATAACGCTGCTGAAAAATCAAATAAAACCGCAGAAAATGAGCCTTTGAAGCCAGTAAAAGGTGGGTATTTAGCTTATCTTAAGCCGCTAGATATTGTTCCAAATGCACACCAACCTCGAACAATTTTTGATGAGGATGAGCTGCGAGAACTTGCGTCATCTATTAAAGAAGTTGGCGTTTTACAGCCTATAGTTGTGCGACCTATTGTTGATGCAGATAAAAATGATGAACAAATTGCACATTATGAACTTATTATGGGTGAGAGAAGATGGCGTGCTTCTCAGCTAGCTGAACTTGATACAGTTCCAGCGATTGTGCGCACAACTGCTGATGAAAATATGTTAAGAGATGCATTGCTTGAAAATCTTCATCGCGTTGCTCTTAATCCTCTTGAAGAAGCTGCAGCATATTCTCAGATGATAGATGATTTTGGTTTAACACAGATTCAGCTTTCTCAGTCTGTATCAAAATCACGCCCACAAATTGCCAATACTTTGAGGCTTCTTAATCTTCCTGCTAGCGTGCAAAAACATGTCGCCTCAGGCGTGCTTTCTGCAGGTCACGCACGAGCACTACTTGGCTTGGAAAATCCAGAAGATATGGAAAGTCTAGCTAAGCGCATTATTGCAGAAGGATTGTCGGTTCGTAGTACCGAAGAGATTGTTTCGTTAAAGAATGAAGATACATCTAATGGAGTAGTGCGTACGCGCGTGCGTCGCAATAATCAATGGTCTTCTTCGCCTGTGCGCAAGCAGCTTGAGGAGCATTTTGCTACCAAAGTTTCTATTAAAGGCACAGAAAATCATGGAAGAATCGAGATTGTCTTTTCTTCTCCTGAAGAAATGCAACGAATTATTGGTTTACTTGTTTCTAAAAAAGAATAGTAGTTTTAATAAAAACGTGTGACATTTGTCTACAATATAATAGCTTAGACTGTAATGTCACACGTGAATTTAATTGTATTTATGCTTTTACTTTTAGTAAGCCTTTGTGTAATAAGTAAGATTTAAGCGTATTTTTCGTTAAGATAAGTTTGAGCATCAAGAGCTGCTCTGCATCCCATTCCTGCTGCAGAAATTGCTTGACGATACATGTTGTCGACAACATCTCCAGCAGCAAAAACGCCTTCAACAGAAGTGCGAGTAGTTGCGCCATCAACAACAATCGTTCCATCTTCATTAAGATTTAATTGGCCGTTTAAGAACTTTGTTGCAGGAGTGTGACCAATTGCCACAAACAATCCGGCTGACTCAACTTCTTGAGTTTCTCCCGTAATAACATTGCGAACAGTAAGTGAAGTAGCCTCTACATCATTGCCGTGCACTTCATCTACAACACTATTTGTAATAAATTTGATTTTTTCGTTCTCTTTTGCTCTGTCAACCATAATCTTTGAAGCGCGGAACTCATTTCTGCGGTGGATTAAAGTAACAGAAGAACCAAATCGCGTGAGGAATAATGCTTCTTCAAAAGCAGAATCTCCTCCACCAACTACAGTAATAGGTTTTCCGCGGAAGAAGAAGCCGTCACAAGTTGCACAATAAGATACACCTCTGCCGGAGTACTCTAGTTCTCCTGGAACGCCCAATTTGCGCACTTGCGAGCCCGTAGAGACGATAACTGCGTCAGACTCATAAGTTATACCGTCGTCGGTAGTAACGAGCTTTACGGTGCCTTTAAAGTCTACAGAAGTAACATCGTTCAGCAATACTTCTGCGCCAAATTTTTCAGCTTGCTTTTGCATAGATTCCATTAAGTCAGGACCTAAAATACCTTCTGGGAATCCTGGATAATTTTCTACTTCTGTTGTATTCATCAATTGACCGCCTGGAGTAAGAGCTCCAGCAATAACAAGTGGCTTATACCCAGCGCGACCCAAATATATTGCAGCAGTGTATCCTGCAGGTCCAGATCCAATTATGATAACTTTTCGAAGCTTATTTTCCATTACTTATTTCCTTAAAAGCATTTGTTATAAGAGATTCAGTACAGTTTTACAGAATTGATGTACAAACTGTTCTTAGGCATACTATCTTTTGGAACCCAGAGCATGAAATCTTGAGATTTTACAACCTTCTTAAGCTTTACGTCTGTTGTTCCACTTTCGTCGAACGTAAATTCTGCTACTTGAGTTCCCTTAGTTGGATCATTCTTAGTATTTGCCAACAAATATGCGTGACCGCCAGAGGAACGTATAGAAACGACGAAGCGATACACAGTTTGTGGTTCAGTTAAGTGAATATAGTACCCGTATCCAGCCTGATTAGCTGGGAAGCTTAAGAATTGATAACGATCAGCTTCGTAAGCAATGTTATTAGTAGGAATTTTAGGCTTAGGCACAGGTTTTACTTGCTTACGACCCATATTTTTCTTAGCAGGTTGCTTTTCTTGAGGAAGAATACCTTGGCTGCCAAACGGAACATTTTCTTGACTAGTGCTATCCCATGAGCCGTTGTTTCCGAAGTTATCTGCACTTTCATGATTTCCAAATAAACCATGTAAAGCTAAGGCTAATCCAGCTACAAGAAGCAATGAAACAGTTCCAATAGCAATAACTTTGGTTGAAAGACCCCACCAAATCTTAGCATCTGCAATAGTGTTGTTATTTTGCGTACTCTGCTTTTGTTTGTGCAAAGTAGCAGATTGTTCCAGAGGCTGGAAACTTGGCGGCAAAGAAGGTGATCCATTTTCTTGACTATCGTCGTCTTGATCACTGTTTATTTCGTCTCTAAGCGCTCTTGCTGATTCCTCTCCAGGAGCTACAAATCTTCCGTGAGAATCAACAACAGGAACACGACCAGTAGATTCGCCTTCTGAAGTTAAGTTTTGCGGTCTTGACATTAATTCTGTGTGCTGATTATTTTCAGTAAGAAGATGACTAAAATCAAAACTGCTAACTACGCCTGTTTCACTAATAGTATTTTTGGCAATTTGATTTCTTGTATTTTCAGCGTGATCAAAAATATTTTTAGATGTAGCAGTATCAGGAAAATGCTTATATGATGCAGACAATGTTGGGAAAATAGCATCGTCTGTATCGAGTTCTGTAGGAGCTAGAATGCTAGCCATTTCTGCTGCTGCAATATCATGAAAATCTATATCTGTATTGGTGTTACTTTCGTCGCTAAAATTATCGTTGTCACCGTTTTCAGAATTTGAGTTAGTATTGCTTCTTTTAAGAAGAGATCCTAATGTTCTTCCAGCATTTTTGAAACTATTACTTAATTTAGCGGATCCATTTGTATTGTTTGAAATAGTGTTGGCTGAATTAGTTGAAGAAAAATCGTTAGAATCCTGATTATTTCGTTGCATTAATTGTGCATCGAATTCTTCTTCACTTTGTGAAAGACCTTCAGGCAAAGGTAGTATAAAATCATCTTTTGCTTCGCGAAGTCGAACATTGCTAATAGAAGCAGCACTTGTTTTACTATCAAGCACAATATCTTTTGTTGTGAGCTTAGATAAAGGCGTGTATGAACCTAATAATGCTACTAATTCTGCAATAGATGCCATAGGTATTACGTTGTTATTTTTATTTGGGGCTAGACTTCTTGTGCAAATCATCCTAAATTCTGAAGGAGTATTATCTGGCAAAAGAGACGCATCAAAACGAGCTTGTATTCGAGAAGAAGTTCTAGTAATCAAAGTGTATAACAATGATGCAAGTTGCCTAGTTGCAATATGTTCAACATTTTGCCTTGGAATTTGATCATCATCTTTTTGAGTTACATCTTCCAAAAGAGGGCTTACTGGAGTATCTGCTAACTCAATTCCTGAAGAACTTATGCGAACAGTGTCACTAGAAATAGCGTGATGAGTAATATTGCTAGCAAGTAATCTGCTTAAAGCTTGTGCAGTTTCTGCAACAATAGTTCTTATTGCTTCGTAGCTTAAAGGTGCTTTTTTAAGAGCCAAATAATCATTGATAGTAACACCGCGATCTAAAGCTGTAACAATAATTGCAACAGAATCATGATGCTGTAACTGAAGCACTTGCGTAAACTTGCGGCTATGCGATAAAGCCAAGGTTGATGCAATTGTATTTACTTGCGGCAAAAAACGTGAATCTCGTACAATAAAAAGCTGGCAATCCTGCGTAAGTATGCGGTCATTGGCTTGCCATACTTGCAAGCCTGCTTCGTTGCGCAAAAGCGATACTAATACGTATCGATTTAGTACAATATCTCCTAACCGAGGTTCCATTTGTTCCTCATCTTCCTACGCATGTGCAATAAGTAACTTGACATTTTTTACTAACACATAATTGTACTGGTGAGCCGTCATGTTATGTACAGCATTTTGCTGTTATTGAAATAATTTCCCAAATAATCACATATTTTAAGGAAAAGCTCAATATGAAACTAAGCTCTTAGAAGTTTTTGCCGTTAGAAGAATCATCATATTTTGCATCGGATTGTATCCTACGCGGAACTCTAAGATTTTTCTGTTCGTTATGTGATTGATTTCTTGCAGTTTCTTCAAAAATTTTAGCAAGAGGAACAAGAGCAGGAATCTTTTGGGCAAGTTTACTAATTATTGGAGCAGACAAATCTACAAGTTCTCTGGTCTTCAAAAGTAAGAGTGCTGACAGATAAATAACAGCAATAATAATTGTTATTATTGCGCAAATAAGTATTGCGTATATCCACCTTAACGCTCCATGCATGTGTGGAGAAGTAAAGTTTAAAACGTGCAATAATGGTTTACTTATTAAGAGGCCAACAATAATAGATACTATTGAAGCAATGATAATTTTTATATGCGCAATTATAAGATTTCGATCATCTAAATTATTGTTGAAACGATTCCGAAGCATGTGAACAAGCGCAGGGAAAGTCAAGAAGTAACTTATTGAAACTGACGAGCCTAAAGCCGTAACCCAATAAGTAGGTGGCAGTACATTAATGCAACAGACAAATGCAAAAAGCTCAGTAAGAAGTTGCGCTGCTGCGAAAATAAAAGGACTTTTACCGTCTTCAAAAGCAAAGAATGTGCGTTGGATAATCAAATAGCTACTAGTTAAAGGCAAGCCAAAAGCTAGCATCATTAAAGGTGCAGACATAAGGTTTGCTTCTTGAACGCTTATTGATGGTATTAAAGCTAACGAAATAGGTGTTGGAATAACAATAAAAACGACTGTAAAGAAGCACATAATTATGCTTACATGCCTGAGTGCTTCACTTAAGTCATTGCGCGCGCCATTTAGATCGTGAGATGCAATAGAGCGTGAAATTTTAGGAAAAATTGCTGTTGCAACAGATACTGCAACTAAAGAGTATGGCAATAGGAACATTGTGTAAGCGTTTTGATAAGTAGCATTACCTGCTACTTCAAACTGGTCTAAGCCTAAACGTTTTTCGGCAACAAATGGGACGCTTGTTGTTATATGCGTAGTAATCATTACAACTATTTGTGTAACAATAACAATGCCCATGCTCCATGCAGCAACAGGACCCATCGATCTTAAGCCGATATCTCGTATGCCAAAACTTGGTTTGTAGTGTATTCCGCATTTCATAAGAGGTAGGAATAACACTAAAGCTTGTGCTGCTACGCCAATAGTCCAGAATCCTGCAGTGAGCAAAAGAGTATTGCCATTCCAAAAACTTAATGGCATCCTATTTGCTTTACCAAAGATGATGATAAAAACGCCAAAACCTAAGCAGCTAATAATATTTGCTGCAACTGAACTCCACGCGTACATAGCAAAATGTTCTTTTGCTGCCAAAACTTGCCCAAGTACCGTATAAATGCCGTAAAAGAAAATTTGAGGCATGCACCACAAAGTAAATGAACAAGTTAATGTTTGCATTTCTGCGCTTCCGCCGGCGTATAGCATAGTGAGCACAGGCGTTGCTATAGACATAAGAACTGTTAGCGCGAGAAGCAGAAGAATTGCAAATGTAATAAGTTTATTTAAGCGTTCCTCGGCATTTTTCTTTTCGAGAGTGCGAACAATTTGCGGTACTAATACGGCGTTGAAAATTCCACCTGAAACAAGCGTATATATTAGCTGTGGAATCATAGAGCCAGCTTGATATGCGTTTGCTGCCAAACCTGTTGTTCCAAGGGCTGCTGCTAATAAGATAGTACGTATTTGACCTGTAATGCGCGATGCGGCTGTTCCGCTAGCCATAATTACAGAATTTCGACCTACTGAACTCATTCGTCTGGATCCTTTTTACGGTGGAATTGCCTCCAAAGGCCAAGAAGACCAAGAATGAAAGCAAATACTATAATAATCGTACCGCTTTTATCACTAATTTGCAGTGTACTAGTAATAAGCGTGCTCTGTTCTTTTGAAAATGCTCGATGCTGATTGTCTTCAAGCACAAAAGTAGCTTTTGTGTGAATTGATGTAGTGATTCTCAACGGTAAAGTTACTTGAGTTTCGCTATTAGCTGGAATTCTTACTAAAGTTTTACGACGCGTAACAATTTCCATAGCATGAGTATTTGCAGATAAATATACTTGCACAGGGTAAGAGTATGTGTTGCTTATCGTAATAGGCATGCTTGCTGTTTCGCTTACGGCAGTAATATCATGCGGTGGGATTATGCGGATTCCATTCATCAGCGTATTTGCAAAATTCTTAGCATTATTTTTACCTATACAAGATTTGTTATTTTGCTTGCTGTGTGCAGTAGTTTTGCTTGAATCTTGCTGTTCGATTGTATTATTTGTAAATTCATGCAAAGAAATATCGTCGTATAAGCGTAATAAATACTTTTCTAAGTCTTTTATGTTAATAAGTTTTTTTGTTTTGGCTGTTTGCTTTGCAAGTGCTTGAGCGTCACCTTCAGTATTATGAGGATGCTTAGCGGCACTATAGTCGAGAATATTCTTAGTAAAACGTAAAACGTTTTTCCTTGAATGTGACAAATTGTTTAGGCAAGAGCGTCTTGTTTTAGTAATATTCGCGCTTATAGAGCTGTTGCGAGATATTTCACGCATTATGGAATTTTTCTTCCAGTCAGGCAAGGCGTCTTGCTTCACATTTGCCATTGTTTGCAAGTCGCTTAGCGACAACCAAGGAGATTGTTCTAATGCGCTCATAACAGCATCAATATTTGAATTAGATGCATTATTTGAAAAAGTAATAAGAATATGCCTATCAACGTACGGCTGTTCCATTTGGTAGAACGCGCTTTGTGCCACTAAACGATTAATGCGCCCAGCCTGAGTTTGTTCGCTTGTTGCGCTATCGCTTGTAGGTTTTCCATTTGCTAAAAGAGTGAGCACTGACTGAGGTGACAAAACTCGCACATTCCCTGCGGGCGTATCTATATCGTATATTCCATTTCTAACAGCAAATTTTGAAGCATTATTGTCAAATTCATCTGTTGCAATAACAGTTTCATATCCATTACGTTTTGCTTGCTCTAGCGCATGAATAGTCCACTTGCCATATGTTTGCCATGCATAAGCTTTATTTAAATTATGATTAGCTGAGTCTGTTTGTTTTGAATTATTTGCTTTAGTAGTATTTTTTTGCAATTGCGAATTTTTTGCAGACCATTTTTCTCTAGTAATTCCTGCCGATTTGTATAAATCGTCATTATTGTCGTCTGCATAAGCGCTGATATCAAAACCAGATTGTTGCATATAAGCGCTTGGTTTGAGTGCTAAATGAGACGCTTGTATTGTGCTTAAATCTGCAATTGTTTGTAATTTTGAGTGTTTATTTGCTAAATCAGCCTTCTCAATAATGTTGTGAATACTATCTTTGTCGGCTCTAAGTAGCGTTTCTAAATGATCGCTAGGCTGAATGTTATTAGCTTTAAAATTGCGTAAATCGTTTTGTGTACGAATTAATACTGGCATAAGAGCAGTAAGTTTCATCGCTGGTAAATTAGCTGAGTGCATGCCAACATTTGCTCTTGTCAAAAAAGAATGTATCGATTTGTATTTTGAATAATTTTGTGAGAAATACGTAATTTTTAATGGTTTTGGACCCCAATTCAGGATGGAACGTAATTCTTGTTTATCTGCGGGTATGTTAAAGCTAAGAGTGCACGTGTGTCCGGAAGCTAAACTTGGAGTTTTTATGGAATCTAAAATTTGGGGAGTCGGTATAAGAGATTCCTCTTGCGCCCAATTTTGCACGTCCGTGCGCGAAACAAAAGTGTAATTGGAATTTATAGAAAGTTGTAAAGTGCCTTCTGGAAGTGCAGTTTTTACGGCTTTTAGTGTTGCAGTAAGGTGGTATCCGCTTTCATCTGTCACTACAGGCGTTGCTTGAGTTATATCTATTTCAATGCCCTTGCTATTCGGATTCTCATACGTAGATTGTTTTTTATTTTGCCTTGCAGAAGTTTTGTCAGATAAATCTGCTTTTTTCGTGTCTGCATATGCGTAATTTACTAATCCTGCATATTTTGCTGTTGGAAAAGCAAAAATCGTTGCAAATACTACGAATAATATAAAAATAAAACGCGCAGAAATTAAGCAAGTACGTAACGTAATTCGTAATAAAGAAAATACGTACGAAAGTGACTTCTGCTTTAGAGCAGTAGACGCATTTGTGGCCTGATGTTTACGCGTGAGTTTCTTCACTGTTAGACCGCCTATGTGCTTTTTTGGCATAAAGCCATGCAATTTTACGTTCATTTGGATAGCTTAATATTGCATTAAGTTCTTTAAAATTCACCCATATTGCATCTTCTGCTTCGTGATCAGGATCTCCTAATACAGATAAGTCGCCACTTACGTAACGTAACGCAAAATGGTGCACTAGCTTGTGTACTCTATGCGTTGTGCCTGTAAACCAATAGTCAATTGTGGCAATCGAATCTACTACTTCGCCGACTATACCCGTTTCCTCATGAATTTCGCGAACTGCTGTTTCTTGAGGTGTTTCACCTTTTTCTATATGTCCTTTTGGTAGACACCATTCAAGGTGTCCACTTCTTGAATGACGAGCAATAATTGCGACACGCCCGAGAGAGTCAAATACTAAACCGCCTGCGGAATATTCTCGAATAATTGGCAAGTCTTGCGCGTCTAAAGAAGCAAAAGTTGTAGGAGTATCTGCCTGTCTGCGTGGTGGCATAAGTGCTGGAGATACGCCTGAGAAAGAAGATGTTTTTTGAAGATTATCTTCCGGCGATTCTGAGTCTTGCGCAGTGCTGTCAGCCTTAGAAAACAGCGGAATATCAACAACATTTTGTTCTTCGCAACTGTCTTGCTGGCAAGACTTTTTTCTATGCATTTTAGCTAAATCAAGTGGCGTAATAACAGGAGCAGCTTGATTTTGGGCATGATTATCCGCAAGCTTGGCGAGCGTACGTCGTAAGTCTGCAGGAGTAATCATATAGTCAACATTACTCAATCCGCTGTGCATTGGGGTAACGGTATGCTGGAATATAGATTGATTTTTGCTGAAAGGGTGTCGGTAAGGGTGACTGAGAACTTCGAAGTTTGGCCTGAAGCTATAGAGTTGGGGCGACTTTTTGCTGAGCGTCATTATGAACTTGCATTAGTTGGTGGTCCTGTAAGAGATATGCTACTGCATCGCGTGTCGCATGATCTTGATTTTTGTACATCAGCTCGGCCTGAAGAGTTTGAACCTATTTTGCGTCGCTGGGGACATGATGGTTTTTGGGATATGGGTCGTAAATTTGGCACGTTGGGAGCTATGCGTCGGCGTGCGGATGGTACTGAAGTAAAAGTTGAAATTACTACATACCGTTCTGATGTGTACGATCCAGATTCTCGTAAACCGGAAGTGCAATACGGTGATACTTTAGAAGGTGATCTTTCTAGGCGTGATTTTACTGTCAACGCAATGGCGTTGCGCGTGCCAGATTTAGAGTTTGTAGATCCTTTTGGCGGTGCTAGTGATTTAGCTAAAGGCGTGTTGCGAACGCCGGTTGATCCTCGTCAATCTTTTGATGACGATCCTTTGCGTATGATGCGTGCAGTTCGTTTTGTTGCGCAACTTGGGTTTAGTATCGAAGCAAATACTGCTGAAGCGATTGTAGATATGGCAGATAGGTTAGATATTGTTTCTGCTGAAAGAATTCGCGACGAAATTACTAAAATGTTACTTTCGGACAGACCTCGTAAAGGGTTAGAAGCTCTTGTTGAATCTGGTATAGCTCAGCGAGTTCTTCCGGAGATTCCAGCTTTACAGCTTGAAATTGACGAGCATCATCGTCATAAGGACGTTTTTGAACATACAATGATGGTTCTTGAGCGCGCTATTGCTTTGGAAACAGATCAAGAAGGTCCAGTGCCATCTCCGGATTTAACATTGCGTCTAGCTGCTTTATTGCATGACATTGGTAAGCCAAAAACTCGAAAATTTGAAGATGGAGGGAAAGTTAGTTTCCACCATCATGATGTTGTTGGCGCAAAAATGACTCGTAAACGTTTGAAAGCATTGCATTTTGATCATCATCTTATCGACGATGTTACTGAATTGGTGAATTTGCATTTGCGTTTTCATGGCTATGTTGATGAACCGTGGACTGATTCTGCAGTTCGTCGTTACGTAAAAGATTCAGGGCATCTGTATGAGCGGTTGAATCGACTTACTAGAGCAGACGCAACCACTCAGAATCGTCGCAAATCGTTAATGTTTGAACATGCGATGGACGAAATGGAAGAGCGCGTAAAAGAGCTTAAAAAGCAAGAAGATTTTAACGCTATTAGACCTGATGTAGACGGTAACGAAATAATGCAATTATTGCATTTGCAACCAGGTCCAATAGTTGGTGAGGCTTATAAGCATATGCTTGATTATCGTCTCGATAATGGTCCGGTAGATCATGATATTGCTGTAGAAGAATTACAGCGATGGTATGAAGAAACGTGCAAAAAGTAAAAGTCTACTCGTTTAAATAAAAAGTAGCAGTATAAAATATTTTACTGCTACTATTTTTTTTATCTAACTTCCTTATGCTGAATTGCCTTAGGAATGTTTTTCATAAGGTCAGCTCTTATGCATCCTTGCACTTCATGTATTGCTGCGCCTGCTGCTGGAACATCTACTTTAGGGCGAAGATTATTAAAAGTAGAGCCAAGCACAATATCGACGAGTTTATCTTGCCTATCGTCCATTCGCATAATTGCATCGGCAAAATTAGCGCTTACTGTATAAGCTTCGTTAATAGCGTTTTTTCCAAAGTAAATAACTGTTCGTTTGATATTGCTTGATTTGTTATTGTTAACTTCTGTTAAGTTAAATCCGCGAGCATTTAAAGCTTCGCCAACAGCGCGAGCAAAACCGCGGAACTTTGTGCCGTTTAGAACTCTGATTGTCACAGCTCTATTATCTACGTAAGGGGCCTTGGCTCCTTCTTTTCCTATTATTGCACATGGAGCTGGAACGCCGTAATTTGGGTTATCTTTTGGAGCGCGCACAGAATTTATGCCAAAAGCGTGGAATTGCACGAGTAAAGCAAATATAAAAATTACGCCTAAACCTACGCTCACTGTAGTGAGTACAGATCTTTTTCTTTGATACATGAAAGCTTTACGAGCAATACGTTCGTCGTATTCTTGCGTCATGTTCACTTCCGATCTGTGGTTTATAACTTTGTTAGCAGCAAGTTTACACAAGCTGCAGAATATACGTAATATTTCATTGCGTAATATTTTATTTTGCATATTTATTCAACAAATAAATATGCGTTTCATTTATAATTTACAATCTTTGCATGCGCGATATAAAGCAATAAATTCATCGCAAGTAAGCGTCTCGCCGCGTCTAGTTGGGTCAATTCCAGAATTTTTATATGCTTCTTCTGGAACTTGATTTTTAAGAGCTGCGTGCAATGTCTTACGCCGTTGCTGGAAGGCTGCATCAATTAAAGCGAATACTCCCTCACGCTCATTGTTGTCACCTTTGCTTGTGCAATCGCGAGTAAAAGAAACTAATGCTGAATCAACGTTTGGCGCTGGCCAAAACACATTACGACCGATAAGCCCTGCGCGTTGTGCTTTTCCATACCATGCCAACTTAACACTTGGTGTGCCATATACTTTATTCCCAGGTTGTGCGCATAACCGATCTGCTACCTCTTTTTGAACCATAACTAGAAAATTCTGTAAGTTGCTAAATTTTTCTAGCAAAGTAAGAATAATAGGCGTCGCAACGTTGTATGGCAGGTTTGCAACAAGAGTAAATTTTTTAGCCTGTGCAATCTGTGGAACATCATCGGCATTTACTGTCAAAGCATCTTTTAGAATGACGTTAAATTTTTGCATTGCTTTAGGCATAAATTCTTCTACAGTATGCGGCAATCGTCGAGCTAGCTGAGGGTCTATTTCTACTGCAGTAAGCTGTGCTCCTGTTTGCAATATTGCAAGAGTAAGAGAACCAAGACCAGGTCCTACTTCCATAACGGTATCGTCAAGTTTAACTTCAGCTGCTGCTACTATTTTTCGCACTGTACCAGGATCAATAACGAAATTTTGACCGAACTTTTTGGTAGGAGTAATGCCTTCTTCTGCAGCGATACGTCTAATATCTGCTGCGCCTAAAAGCTGACCTTCATTTTCAATGCTGATTTCTGTCAAAGTTTTACCATCCAAATTTCGTAACAATTAACCCGTTGCGCCAAAGTGCGTAAAACACGCTGTTGTCTTTTAATACCAACCAATTTCGCGCGAATGTTTTACTGCTCCGCTAGGTGTTTTATATCTGCCTTTAATGTAACTTATACCCCAGCTAATTTGTATTGCGGCATCTTCATGCCAATTAGCTCCTGCGCTGCTCATCTTATCTCCAGGAAGAGCTTGAGGAATGCCATAAGCGTGTGAGCTAGGATTTTCTGCGTTCCATCTCCATCCAGATTCCCTATTCCATAGCCATAAAAGATCTTCCCATTCTTTGCCGGTCCAACCCATTTGCGCAGCTGCGCCTTGAGCAAATAATTTAGCTTGTTCTGGAGTAGCATGTACGAGGCTATCGGGATTAGAGCTTGGTGCTGGTGCAGGTGGATTAGCAGCAGGTGCAGGAGCAGCAGATGTGGTTTGTTGTTGAGTTTGTGATGCTTGTGCACCATTGTTGCTAGCAGTATTTTTCACATTGCTACTGTTCTGGTCTTTATTTTGAGCCTGATTCTGCGTTTTATTCTGGTTTTGTTGAGTTTGCTGTTGGTTGTTTTTCTTTTCTTGTTTTGTAGATTGCTCAGCATCCTGCTTTTTTGGTTGAGATTTTGTTTGCTGCTTGGATTGTTTTGGCTTTTGCGTATTCGTATTATTTTTGTGAACTGGTGCAGGAGCAGCCTTACCTACAGCAATAACTTGATTAACTGCAGGCTTTACCAAATTTTGCGAAACTAGGGTTGCACTTTCTGCTTTTCCATCTACATACGTAACGTTATAAACATCTTCGCGCTCGCCATTCACGCCGGCTTGTTGTACGACGCGAGAATTTGCTGGAAGTTTAGGATCTACTACAGTTTGCGTGGCAAAAGGTAGCGAAACTGTACGAGTTTCTTTGCCATGAGTAACTCGAGAAATACGTAAAATAGTATTTCCATCATCTTCTTCTACGCTTACGCGATCTTCCTTGCCAAGCACTATACCTTGAGAATCAAGAATTGCACTCGCAGGTAAGTCTCCATTTTGCACAACGCGTGTCTTACCGTCAGCAACAACGCTAATTGGGCCTTTTTTATTAATTGATAAGCCGCAAGTTAGTTTATCGTAAATATTTTGCAAATTTACTGTAATTCGTGAAGCGTTTTTAGCATTAGCTTTAAAAAAGCCGATTAATTGATCGACGCTAGTTGCAACAGTCCAAAACGGTATAGTTACTCCATCTACGGTGATAGAAGTTTGATAAGCACTGCGAACTGTTACAGTAGAATGGTTTGTGAGAATATCTCCAGAAGAAGAAATAACTTGATCGTGAGTTTTTACTGGAACGTGTTGTTCTTCTAATAAGCGTATTGGATTTGTTGAATAAGTGCTTACAATGCGCGTTTTTCCATTTACGACCATTGCAACAGATTTTTTAGCTGTAAATATAAATAAGCTTGTTGCTGTGAGTGATATAGATAAAACGCAGGCAATTATTCTCGCACGACGCATTACTATTAATCGTCTAGGCGTCCATCGACGTGCCATACAATCACTCCTTCGCAATAACGCTAACTTTTCTATTATACCTTCAATATTGCATTCAAAATTGAGTGCAAAACAAAATAAAAGTGGGGGCGGGAGAGAAGGGGATATTCCCGCCCCCTATGAGGTGGAGCTGGTTGGGGGACGCTCCACTCTCACCTCGGAAACCCTGAGTTGGGGGAAGGTTTCCGAGTTCTTACTCGCGAAAAGTTTTGTTATAAAGATGATTATGTGTGCAGATATAGATTTGTTATTTTCATAATACGCCATAATTTGGCACTGTATATGAAAAGTAGAAATTTTTTCTATTTTGAATAGTTAATTAGCTGCTATCCCCTCTGCTTTAATCATTTCACGTCATTATATGTGATACGAAAGATAACAAAACTGTAGTTTTGAAATTGAGAATAGAAAATAACAAATACTCACGAAATGAGCGGAATAAAAATGGAGCCTCCTGCCGGGATCGAACCGGCGACCTGCCGCTTACAAGGCGGCCGCTCTGGCCATCTGAGCTAAGGAGGCGATGTTTTCTATCAGCATAACAAATCATGCTAAGTAGAACAATTGATTAGTGTACCATATGCCACGTCATTACAAAATTACGGCGATGTTGAATATAGAAACGGCGTGTTTTTTGTTTCGTATATTTGCGTATTTGGCAATATAAGGCATTAACATAATGCAGTATGGAAGATACAAGCATGTTCGATTTGCAACCAGGGAATAATGTAGGCGGATACACGCTTATTTCTAGGCTTGGCGGCGGCGCAATGGGGTCAGTTTGGCGTGTTAATGACGACGGCGGCAATCAATATGCTATGAAAATATTACGTGCTTCTGTTAATGCAAAACAGAGTGAAGAAGAGGATTCTGAGCAGGAACGTGCTCGAATGCGTTTAAAACGTGAAGCTTTGGCTTTGCAGAGGATTCATCATCCAGGTGTTTGCGCGATAGTGGATATGGAATTAGATGCTTCAATCGCTTTTATTGTGACAGAGTTGATTGAAGGACATAATTTGCGCGAAGACGTGGATGAGAATGGGCCTTATATTGCAGATGATTTAGAGCGCCTTGCGCATAAGCTTATTGAAGCTGTTAAGGCTGTTCATGAAGCAGGTATTGTTCATCGCGATATTAAACCAACTAATGTAATGATTTCTGCTACTGGACCAGTATTAGTAGATTTTGGTATTGCGATGGGTGAAGGTGAAAGCCATGTTACTCGCACGGGATTAGTGATGGGCACTCCTGGTTTTATTGCTCCAGAAATTATTGAAGGCGGAGATTCAGATGAACTTACAGATTGGTGGTCTGTTGCCGCTGTGCTTGCGTTTGCAGCTACAGGTAAGCCTGTTTTTGGCATAAAGCCTATGATGGCTGTTTTGGAGCGTGCTGCTTCAGGAAATGCAGATTTAACGGGGTTGCCTCCTAGAACAATGGCTGCTTTCCGTAAAGCTTTGAACCCGATTCGAGAGCAGCGTTGCATGCCATCTGATTTAGAAAATGCAATTAGTCAAGATGCTATGGATCCTTTAGCATGGCCGGAGATGAACCGCCCTTTTGATCGTAACGCCACTAATGTAACTATGCGTGAAATGTGGCGTGCAACAAGCCGTGAAACAAGCCGTGAAACAAAAGAAAAAACTGCTATACTAACAAATTCTCCTGCCTGCGATGCAGCTGGTACAGTTGGTGCAGATAGCATATCAAATCTTAATTCTGATAAAGAAGCGCCTACCGTAACTGTTCGTTCTACTACTGTTATGCCTCATTCATTAGATAGTGAAGACGATAAAACGTCTTATGTGGATGAAAAAACACGAATTAATGCGTTAAAAGACGTAGATTTTCAGAATATACAGAACGACAATTCAAACAATTCGCGCATTGCACAATCTTCAAAACTTATTCATTCTTCTGATAACACTTTTGATAATGGCAATATTGAAAATGAAGCAGGCGATTCTCTACACGTTAAAAGTGACGAAGTACCTTCTGCCAATCGTGTTCTTAATCAACATGATTATGCGCGTAGAGGAACATGGATATTACTGATTTGTGTAATTTTTCATTTAGCTATTGCTTGCTTAAGTATTCTCGATTCCATTGGTTTTGCAATGGTTTTTATGTGGATTAGTGCAACATCCGGTTACAGTATTTCATCAAGCTTTAGAAGAATGCAACTTAACGATGGGATAATTCCTCGACACGATTCTGTAGTGCGTGTTGCAACTTTGCCATGGCATATTATTCGAGGATTCGTTTACATGCTTCCACGAGTTATAGCTATTGTGATTTCCGGAGGTATTGGAGCTGTTATATATCCATTTTTCTGTGGTGATAATCCTGAATTACTTTCTATAGATGTTGGATCCTTGCGTATTCTTTTGCCAGCTTACTCACCTAATATTTTTTCAAATACTGCATTTGGATATGCTCTAGGATTTATGGTTGCATGGGTTGTTTTTGCTGTAGTTAAGTGGACTACAAAATTCCGTTTAGGATTAGGTGCGTTATTTTATTCTGGAAAATCATTTGAAAAATAAAAAATAAAAATAGTACGATGCGTAATCTTTATTTTCCGTTGATGCCATCTACTAAACTGTGGTGAAGTTATTATTTTATTAACAAGAATGCTGCTAGGAGCTAGTCTTAGCGTGTGAAATAAAGGGTTGAAGGATAGCAATGCCTAAAATTCAGATGCGTGATGATAAGCAGAAGAATCCATCTTCTGCTCGCCAACAAAGAATTATAGAAAAACGCGAGCGTGAAGAGCGTGAAGAGCGCGAGCGTCGTCAGCAAGCAATTATCGGAGTTATCGTAACGATTATTGTTATGGCTATGCTGGTTACAGTTGGTGTTGCAGCTTATCAAGCTTTGTCTCAGCCAAACGAGACCGAACAAATGCAAATTGAGCGTTCTAAGCAAGCTAAAAAGCGACTAAAGAAAGATGGCGCTAAATATAAGCCGGAAGTTGTCAATTCTAATGGCGGAATTCTTATAAGCAAGCTTGGTTACAACAAGCCTGTTGCTAAAGCCCCAACGGTTGCAAGCTATTTTGATCCTTTGTGCCCTGGTTGCGGAAACTTTAACCGTACGTCAGACAAGACACTGATTTCAATGGTTAAAGCAGGTCAAATTAACCTAGAACTTCACCCAATGTCATCCTTGGATAAGTTTACTGTTGACCATTACTCGACTCGCGTAACCGGCGCTGTTATATATATTGCTTCACATGACAACAATCCAAAGCATCTGCTTCAGTTTGTTAATAACATTTTTAGTAAAGAATTCCAGCCGGAAGAAGGAAGAGATTATAAGCCTGTAAGCAATGAAGAATTGATTAATCTGGCTAAAAAATCTGGCGTTTCAGAAGAAGTTGCAAGTAAAGCTTTTGACAGACAATATTTGAAGTGGCAGGATTTGATTAACGAATGCACTCCTGATTTCAAAGAACTGTTAAATGTTTCTGGGGATAACAAGGGTTCAATGACAACACCAACTGTCACCATTAATGGGAAATTACTAGATATTAATGCTGCAAGTGAAAAAAATATGAAAATTATTGACGCTTTGTTGCATTGCATTGGCTTGGATAAAAAGCAAGTTGGAGTTGCGGGTCAGATGCCTAAAGTGTCTAGCACTGACTCTCCTATTGGATTGTAAATAAGCTAAATTATAGAAATATAAATTATTAAATAAAACGGACGCTAGGCTTGTTCTTAACGTCCGTTTTTGTATAGAAATTATTTAATTTTATTTATAAATCAAGCGGCTTACTCTTATATGTAACTTGCGGCATATAACCAGATTTGCCAACATGTTTTTTATCGATTCCCAAAGACTTTAATATAGCTTCCAAAGGATCCATCTGCTTTTCAGAAGCTGCATGTAGATCTACTAGCTTACCGTTAATTGTTACTGTTGGAGTTGTCATAGCGCCTTTATTAGAGCCAGAAACATTCCATAAAGCTTTTTCTTCTGGAGTATTCTCATTAATAACTTCTTGCCACTTAACATAGTGTAGGTTAAAGGCTTCATTCGCAATCTTATTTGCAACTCCAGCATCTTCAGCTAAATCAATAAGAGCTTTATTTGGTGTTGCTTGGTATCCATCGCCTTCTTCCGGCTGGAATCTTTCGCTAAAAATACTATTGATGAACTTGAGCAAGTGCTTTGGATCGTTATCATATGAGGCGATATAAGCAATACCGCTTGATACGCGATAAGAATATTGATCTGAGCTAAAACGATTTAAGAATGACATAGGGTGAAGCTCTAGGTTAATTTGACCTGCTTCAACCATTTTAATTAAAGTTTCATCAACAGTACGATTAAAGGATCCGCAACCAGGGCACAAAGGATCAAAATAAGTAGCAACTGTAGGAGCACCAGCAGCTTGCTTGCCGTACCCATCCTTGCTAAGAAGAATTCCGCCTTGTAAATTAGATGCCGGTGGGATGTCAGAAGAAGGCAGTTTTTTAATCTCTTTGGCTATTTTGGAGTCTGCTGTATCCTCAGTTTGTGTATCTGGCTTATTAGTTGTTGGATTTTCAATTTTTACTTGTGGTTTATTGATTGAATTGTAATAAGCCATAAACCCAGCTCCCGCAACGAATGCAAGAATAATTAGTGCTATTACGATGCCAATTAAGCTTTTACTATAAGGGGTATTTGATCTTTGCATTTCATTATTTGTTGTTTCTTGTTGTTGATCCATAGTTATTCTCCTTTTGTGCGCCTTATTCGACACGCCGAGTATTGAGAAAATACTGATTTTTTGCTGTTTTTCTAAGATAAACATGATATATTAAGGCATGGCTCAACGAAGAGAACCTTCAATGGACCAGGTAAGTAAACTGTGGACGATTGATACCCGCCGATGTAGGAATTGGGGTCATGAGTGCACACCCTTCACTACGGATCGTTCGGCACGTACCTGCCGATGAAAGGACATATCATGGCAGAAGTTGTATTTGATCATGTGACTCGTATATACCCAGGCAACGATAAGCCTTCGGTTGATGACTTGAACATGACTATTAAAGATGGTGAGTTCCTCGTACTCGTTGGTCCATCTGGTTGCGGTAAGTCAACTACTTTGCGTATGTTGGCAGGTCTTGAAGAGGTTAACAAAGGACGTATCCTCATCGGCGGTCAAGATGTTACTACAATGCAGCCAAAGGATCGCGATATTGCAATGGTCTTCCAGAATTATGCACTGTATCCACACATGACAGTTGCTGATAACATGGGCTTTGCTTTGAAGATTGCTGGTGTTCCTAAGGAAGAAATCCGCAAGCGTGTTGAAAAAGCTGCAGAAGTGTTGGATTTGACAGAGTATTTGGATCGTAAGCCAAAGGCTTTGTCTGGTGGTCAGCGCCAGCGTGTTGCTATGGGCCGCGCAATTGTTCGTGAACCAAAAGTCTTCCTCATGGATGAGCCTCTTTCCAACCTCGACGCTAAGCTCCGCGTTCAGACTCGTACTCAGATTGCTGCTTTGCAGCGTCAGCTTGGTGTTACCACTCTGTACGTTACCCACGATCAGACTGAAGCTTTGACCATGGGTGATCGCATTGCAGTGATTAAGCTTGGTGTATTGCAGCAGGTTGGAGCTCCTACTGAGCTGTATGACCGTCCTGCAAACGTATTCGTCGCAGGCTTCATTGGCTCTCCATCCATGAACATCAATCAGCATCCAGTTGTAAATGGTCGAGCTCAGATCGGTGAGGATTCTATAGTTCTTCCAGCTGAGGCTGTTGACAAGCTCACTGCAGAGGATAACGGACAGATTATTGTTGGTTTCCGTCCAGAAGACGCAAGCTTGGCAACATCCGATGATCCAAATGCGTTCTCCTTGAAGGTAATGAACGTGGAAGATCTCGGTTCTGATGGCTATATCTACGGCAATATCATCACCGATGGTTCTCCTGAAGAAGCATCTACGATGATGTCTGATCAAAACAAGCTCACAACTATTCGCGTGAACCCACGTGCTCTTCCAAAGGTTGGAGACACCGTGAAGATCAAGATTGATCCATCTAAGATGCATCTGTTCGCACCTTCTACGGAGTTGCGTTTGAACTAAAAGCGTTGGTTTGCCTGCTTATATGAGCTAATAAGCAAACTTTCGGTATAAGGTATAGCGGGGTTCGCAATATGACGCGAACCCCGTTTTTGGCACAAAAAAGCAGCATAATAAGTGTGCAATAATACATCATTACAACGCATCGCTTATTATATATAGTTGTTATCAATAATTCGCCGGTGGTTAAGCTGTGTTTATATTGAATGCAGTGATATCGTTGGCATGAGCTTGATTGGTAAATAAACTTTATGGAATGGAATGACGCTCCTCAATTAGACCCGCGTGCTGTGCAAGCAACTTCGGTATCTGCACAGGACGAGAATGCGTCGTCTCAAGAACCGCAGGCACTTAAGATTACTGCGGCTAGTTCAAATCCAAAAATGTTTACACTGCCTTGGGAATTACCACTTTCTCAATGGCCTGCTGATTTATTCGTGAATTTGCCGCGCGGTATTTCTCGCCACGTTGTGCGATTTGTTCACGTTGGCGATGAAGTGTATGCAATGAAGGAAATTACTCGTCAAGTTGCAGAACGTGAGTATGAGCTTTTGCGTAGGCTTCGTAAACTTGAGTTGCCTACAGTTACTCCTATAGCTGTTGTTGCAGGACGCCATGATGCTAATGGTGAAAAGCTTGAAGCAATGTTAGTTACGAAACATTTGAAGTTCTCACTGCCATATCGTGCGTTATTTGCTCGTACTTTGCGACCGGATACCGCAGAGCGTCTTATTGATGCGCTCGCTGTTCTTATGGTGCGCTTGCATCTTTCTGGCTTCTATTGGGGCGATGTATCGCTTTCTAACGTGCTGTTTTTGCGAGATGCAGATGCTTTTTCTGCTTTTCTAGTTGACGCAGAAACTGGTGATTTGCACGGAAGCTTAACAGAAGGTCAACGAGAATACGATATTGATTTAGCTCGAACCAACATTATTGGTGAGCTTATGGATTTGAGCTCCGGTCAGCTTTTGCCGACGGAAGTAGATGAAATCAGCATAGGCAATCGTCTAGTAGACCGTTATCATTCGCTTTGGAGTACGCTTACTGACGTTGATAAGTTCAGTCCTGATGAGATGTGGCGAATTGAACGTCGTGTTAATCGTCTAAATGAGCTTGGTTTCGATGTTGACGAGTTGGAGATGAAGACTTCAGAAGATGGTCGAAGGGTTTTGGTTCGACCTCGCGTTGTGGATGCTGGCTATGCTTCCCGCAAGCTTCTTCGTCTTACTGGATTGGATGTTCAAGAGAATCAGGCTCGAAGGCTGCTGAACGATTTGGATGCGTATCGCACTTCTACATGGCGTCAGGGTGAAGAGTTGGAAATCGTCGCAACTGATTGGATGCGTGAAATTTTCGAGCCAACAGTTCGTATGATTCCTCCTGAGTTCCGTTCGCAAATTGAACCAGCTCAGTTCTTCCATGAAGTGTTGGATCATCGTTGGTTTATGGCAGAAAAAGTTGGCCACGACGTTGCTATGCAAGATGCTGTAACTAGCTATATTAAGAACGTATTGCCACAGTACAAAATGGATAAGCATGTTCTTGCTGCTATTAATGCAGATGCTGATTCTGGCGTCGTGGATGATGAATACACGTATTCTTCTCCAGCACTTGTAGGTCACGATATAGATGAAGATGATCAAGACGCTAGTGTTTGGGCAAGTTGAGTTTAAATTTTTCTGCTTGAGTCGGGTGAATTGTATCTAGAGAGATAATAGGGAGAGTGAAATGAGTCAATTTAAGAAACTATTTTGTAGCATTTTTGCAATAGTAATACTCATGAGCCTTTCTTCCTGTGGTAACGATAGTGTCAATCAGTCTTACAGTGACGAAATATCTTTTAGTGGTAGTAAGAAAATAGTAAAGCACAAGAAGAAAAAACCTACTAAACCTAAGAAAGTTACGGACGTTAATCTAACCGTATGGTCAAGTAGCAAAGACAATAGTTGGGTTGCGCAGATGGAAGAAAAATTTCAGAAAATCCATCCGGAATACAAAATAACTTTCAAAAATAGCGTGGTTGAGTCTCAGGATTCTGCATTAAAAATGAATAATAATAGCGAAAGTCCTGATGTTTTCTGTTACTGCAATGATATGATGATAGAGTTATTAAAACTTGGCAAATTGGGCGAACTTCCGCCGTACGCTGTTAAACAAGTAAAAAAGCAGAATGATGATGTAGTGGTTCGTGGAGTTACCTACACGGATGGAAAGCTATACGGCGTTCCGTATACAACTAACTCATGGCTAATGTATTACAACAAATCAAAATTCACACCTGACGATGTTAAGTCTTTAGATAAGATGATTGCAAAAGGCAAAGTAGCTTTTGATATTAGTAATGCGTGGTATCTTGCTGGATTCTATTCTGATGGGGCTGTATCATTCTTTGGCAAAAATGGGAATGATGCAAGTAAAGGTATAAAGTTCAATAAGAAAGCTGTTGCTATAACGCAATATATTATTGATCTAACAAGAAACAGTAATTTTGTTTTAGGTGGTAATGGAAGGGAGCTTAAAAGCCTTAGGAAAGGTTCTGTGGACGCGATTTTTTCCGGAACATGGAGTGCAAGTGAAGTGAAAAAGATTCTTGGATCTAACTATGCTGCAACTAGCCTTCCAAAGTTTAAAACTAAGATTGGAGAATTCCAGATGAAAGCTTTTTCTGGATCGCGTGATTTTGGTTTCAATCCTAACTCTTCTTATAAAAAAGCTGCTGCTAAATTTGCAGCATTTCTTGGGTCAAAAAACTCTCAAAAAGTATCTTTTGAAAAAACAGGCACGGTGCCATCAGATAAAAGGCTTAGTAAGTTTGTTGGTAAAGCTGACGCTGCAGCCGAAGCAGAAATGAAAGTTATTGCGCGCACTTCTATTCTTCAGCCGACAATACCTGAAATGTATGCTTTTTGGGATCCTATGCAAAAGTTCGGCAAGACAATAGCAAAAGGTGAAGCAAGTTACGATGATGCTGACAAACTTATAGATGATTTAAATCAAGGACTTCAATTATACCATTCCGACCGTTAATTAAATTAACTAAGATTCGGGTTATAGGCTCCAAAAGTGTGTAAAGCTCAGCTGATGGATACTCTGCGTTAGTAACAGAGTTTGTGACGATTTATTGTTAAATATTCAGCTAATGAATGCTTCGAATGCCACAGAACATAAAAATAATCCGCATTCGATATACTACGAGCCCTACTGCCGTAGTTGTTATGAGTTTATTTTTACACATTTTTGTCTTGGTGGCGAATGTGCAGAAAGCAGATTTAATTATCGCAAAATGCTTGTATTGCAAGACCTAAAACATGATTTCTTACACACTTTACACGCTTTTGACCTATAATCCTAAGATTCTGTACTAGCCGATTATTTGGATTAACTAATCTACAAGCCATTAGTGTTGTAATAAACATACTTATACGCTCTCGGCTGTGTGCTTAAGGTATAAAAAAGTGCCCCCTGTGGGACTCGAACCCACAACCCAAGACTTAAAAGGACTCTGCTCTGCCAATTGAGCTAAAGGGGCAACAAATGCCAAGTGTACTACATTCAATCGACGAAGTGAATATCGTGTTAACTTATGCGTGTTACATACATTTATTGCAGTATTCCGAGTGACTCAAGTTTTGCTTTTATTTGTGTTGCTGATGGCTCAACCATAAAAGTATTATCTGCAAAAGTAACAACTGGAATATGCTTTTGATTGCTAATTTCAATCGCTTTTTCTTCAGCGCCCTCTTCTGTTTCAATATCATGCCAAATAAATGCTACTCCGTACTGAGTTAGTGCAGCTTTCGCACGTTTGCAATCTCCGCACCAATCTGCACCGTATACATTTACGGTAGGCTGATCTGACATAAAATCCTCCTCAATTATTTAGTGAATTCAAATTTTGCGTAATAATAACTAGCGCTATTTATTACGACTTTTATTAGTGTAATAGATGCAGGTGTACCTAGACATATTGATGTTGAAGTGTGACAAAGATGAGAAAAAATAGTGAAATGTATTGCTAGTGTCCCTTGACTTTCATAGTCTTGATGTCATGAACATGGTTATGGATATGAACATGCTAATTTGGTTTGCGGTTGCAGCTGTTGTTATTGCAATCTTATTGGTAACAGTTGCAGTGATTTTGCGCATTCACAGCAATAGTCATGGGCCAGTAATTCCTAAAAGCGTTAATAGCTCAATCGATACGAGCAAATCTAAAGCGCGCGGCACAAAACAATCTGAAAAGCAGATAGAAAGTGACGTTGCTGTTGCACACAATGAAGAAGCGAAGTCTGAATCATTGCCAGAAAGCACCTCTTCGCGTATTAAGCGTCTTCGTGAACGTTTGTCTCATAGTGCAAATCCATTTGGTCGTGCATTGTTTAATATCATAAGCAAGGATCATCTTTCGGAAGAAGATTGGGAAGATGTAGAAGATACTCTTCTTATGGCCGATGTTGGTTCTCGAGCTAGTGAAGAATTAGTAGAAGATCTACGCAAAGATGCACGCATTGCTGGCACCTCTAGTGCAGAAGATGTGCATTCGGCATTGCGTACGAAACTTTTGAAAATAGTAGATGAAGATGCTGATCGACGCTTAAACGCAGATAAATCAGATGCGCATCATCCTAGCGTTATTATGATGGTCGGCGTTAATGGCACCGGTAAAACCACTACTGCTGGAAAGTTAGCGCGATTGTTTATTGCTAAAAAACGTTCAGTAATGTTTGCTGCAGCAGATACTTTTCGCGCGGCTGCAGCTGATCAACTTGAAACTTGGGCATCTGCAGTAAGCGTGCCAGTTGTTCGTGCAGATAAAGACGGTGCTGATCCTGCTTCTGTTGCTTTTATTGCTGCAAATAAGGCGAAGGAAGAGCAAGCTGATTTATTGATTGTGGATACTGCTGGTCGTTTGCAAAATAAAGCAAATTTGATGGAAGAGCTTGGCAAAATTCGTAGGGTTATAGAAAAAACTATGCCTGTTGATGAAGTATTGCTGGTATTGGATGCTACTACTGGTCAAAATGGCATGTCGCAAGCAAAAGTGTTTGCTGAAGCTATTGGCATTACGGGCGTAGTTCTTACTAAGCTCGATGGTTCTGCTAAAGGTGGAATTGTTATAGCTGTTCAACGCGAACTTGGCGTGCCGGTTAAGCTAGTAGGTCTTGGCGAAGGGCCAGATGATTTGATGCCGTTTGATGCTCAAAGCTTCGTAGACGGTTTGCTCGCTTAATGCTGAACATTTGTAGCTGCACGAATGGTAGTTTTTAATGTTCCATTAAAGTTCTTCTATGAGTTTTGGCTATAAGGGTTTCTCGGTACAATAGTTATATAAGTAATACTTAAGTTGCAACGATGTATTGTTGCGCTGTTTCAAATAATTGAGGTGAAAAATGACCACAATGGATCCGCAATGGGCATTGTTGGCTGGCGCATTGGTGTTTATTATTACGCCGGGTATTGCCCTGTTCTATGGAGGTCGCGAACGCGCTACTTCCATGGTGAATATGATGATGCTTTCAGCTGGCGCTATTGCTGTAACCACACTGGTTTGGACGCTGTGGGGATGGTCGTTAGCTTTTGCTGGCAAAGATATGGCTGGCGGTGTTATAGGTGATCCATTGAGTGGTTTGCTATTCCGTGATTCGATGGTGGCAGATCACGGTGTGTTTACGTCTATGGACGCAAATTCTGGGCTATCTGGCGGCATTCCTGCAGCTTTTCGTTTAGCATGTGCGGTAGTTGCAGTAGCTCTTATCACCGGAGCTCTAGCCGGTCGAGTGCGTTACGCTATTTGGCTTATTTTCGTAGCTGTATGGATTACTTTAGTATTCGCTCCATTAGCACATATGGTGTGCGGTGGTGGCTTACTTTCGCCTAATGGTGCTATTTCACAGGCGTTAGGTATTTCAGTGCATGATTTCGCAGGTGGCTCTATATTGCATATTGCTGCGGCTGTTTCGGCTTTTGCGATTGTTATGATTATTGGCGGACACGCTCACTTCCCTCTTAAGCGCTTTGTTTTGCATATTAAGAAGGTTGCGCATACGAGTGGCAATGCTAATTCTGGAGCTACTAATTCGCGTAATTCTAAAAGTCGTTTATCGCGCGCATTGTGGGCTGATGTTGAGCATGCTAAAAATGCCGCTAGTGAGACTGTTGTCTCTCCAGTTGCTACAGTAACTGAAGTTGCTGCTGAATCCACTGCAACGCAGTCAGCAGTTGAAAATGGTGTTGCTGCTCGCCAGCCACATAATGTTCCTTTTGTTATGCTTGGCGTTTTCTTGATTTGGTTCGGTTGGCTTGGGTTAATGATTGGTTCTTCTGCAGGTGTTCCTGGAGTTGCAGGTTATGCTTGGGTGAGTTCCACAATAACTGCTTCTGCTTCAATGCTTGCCTGGGGCGTGACTGAACGTTTACACTCTGGATGCTTTACTGCTTTGGGAGCCGCGTCTGGCGTTATGGCTGGATTAGCTGCAAGCGCTGCAGCCGCGGATGTTATTGCTCCATTGTGGGCTTTAGTTTTGGGTGTTCTTTCGGGTGTTATTACTTCTTTAGTAACTCACTCTCGTACTTTTGTGCGCTACGATGGCGCTTTGCATGTAGTTAGCGTTAATGGTGTTGCTGCGCTTATTGGTGTGCTTGCAGTAGGCTTATTTGCTGATGGTTCCGGATTACTTGCTGTTGGTGACTGGCATCAGTTAGTTGCGCAACTGTGCTTGATTGGAATTACGGTTCTTTATGCAGGTGCCGTAACTGCAGTGCTAGCTTTTGTTCTTGAAAAGCTTTTTGGATGGCGCATCTCGGAAGCTAAGGAACGTAAGGGCGTTGATTTAGCTGATCAAGGAGAACGTGCTTACGATTTTTCTTCTATTGCACAAAGTCACGATGGCGCTGTAGTTGCTGTTGCAGATGATGATGCAGATAAGACTCAAATGGCTGTTCTTACTTCCGTTGATATTGATATGAGCGAAAACGAGGTTGAACAATCTGATTTTATGGCTGATCAATCTGAGGCGAATTCTGAACAAGGTGATTCTAAGGCTGATGATACTAAATCTGAAGTTGAGCAAAAAGAGTCTTCTTCTGAAGAAGAGTCTGAAACTGTAGAAAAAGATAAACCAGCGCAAAATAATAAAAAAACAGAGAAACGAAATAATAGTGCTAAAGAATAGACGCATGTGCGTAGGCGCTATTGTTTAGAAGCAAGTTCGAGTTTCTGATATAAACCGCATGTCTTATCTAAGATATGCGGTTTTGTTATTTTTGCTAATTTAAAATCAAGTTTTTAATTAATAAGTTATTTTTAGTGAATAAGTTATTAATATGACACGCACGAATTGCTTGATGTGGATAAAAAAGATAAGTTATCCACATTTTAGGCGTGTCTACGTGGATATCACACAAATTTATCCACATAGTGGGGATAACATTGTGGATATCCTGCGGATAACTTTTTAAAATAATATTTTTATTTGCGCTTTACACATATTTGTGTTACTTCACTCGCAATTACTTTTGCATAAAATTTGTTAGCAATTGCAATCTTCTTTTATGCAAGCGTGACAAAGTAGCAGTAGAATGAAGCATTATGACAAATCAAAAGTTGGACAACCAGGACAAAAAAGACGTATTACGCAATATTTGGCTACTAGCCGTACCAACTTTTGGACAGCTCATATCTGAGCCGGCATTTGTACTTATTGACACTGCTATTATTGGTCACATTGGCAAAAGCGCTCTAGCAGGTCTTTCTATTGGATCAACGGTACTTCTTACTACTACAGGTCTTTGCTTATTTTTGGCTTACAATACAACTTCACAGGTTGCGCGTCTTTTAGGCGCAGGTAAGCGTCGAGAAGGTTTTAGCATTGGCATGGATGGATTGTGGCTTGCATTATTGCTTGGCATAATTCTTACGGTCATACTTATTTTCGCCGCTGAACCGTTATGTTACGCAATAGGCGCGCGTGGCTCTACGTTGCAAAATGCTATTGTGTACACACAAATGGTTATGCCCGGATTGCCTGCGATGCTGCTCGTGTATGCAGCAAATGGCATATTTCGCGGTCTTTGCAACGTGCGCATAACATTATTTGCTGCTGTAAGTGGAGCTGTTCTAAATACCATTCTCGATGTAATCGCAGTATTTGGTCTCAACATGGGAATCGCTGGTTCTGGTATTGCAACAATGATTGCACAATGGTATATGGGACTTGTTCTCACTATTCCTGCAGTTATTTGGGCTACTCAAAGTGGTGCGCGTCTCAAACCGCATTTCCAGCATATTCTACATTCTGCTGGAACTGGTATGCCTTTGTTTGTTCGTACACTTGCATTGCGTGTGTGCATGGTAGCTACGGTTGTTACTGCGACTCATCTCGGTACTAATACTCTCGCCGCGTATCAGGTTGCTAATTCCTGTTGGAATTTTGTTATGAATATTTTGGATGCAATTGGTATTGCTGCGCAGACTATTGTTGCTGCAGCGCTAGGTGCAGGCTGTCGTAAGCGCGCAGGAATGATTACGCGTATTTGTGCTCAAGTGGGAGCTGTAAGCAGCGTAGGAGTCGGTTTATTCATGATTTTCGTGGGTTGGAGTTGCGCGCCACTATTTAGTCAGCATACAGATATTCAGTTTTTAATTTCTGTAGGCATGACAATATTAGGATTGTTCTTGCCTCTTGCCGGATGGATGTGGGCACTAGATGGCGTATTAATTGGCGCAGGTGATCACCGTTACTTAGCAAAAGCTTGCTCAGTAATGGCTGCCGTCTATTTAACATTTTTGGCGCTCACAAGCGTTTTTGATGTCGTCGTCGATGCTAATGACGTGGTAAGAACTATTACTTTATGGGTTGTTTTAAATGCTGTTTATATTGGGGGGCGTGCAATAGGCAATAGTTTGCGCATAAGAAATGATACGTGGATGGATTCTGCGCTAAAAATGTAAATAAAGTTTTGTGTTAATACATTTACGTTTTTTCATAATACGTGCGCGCGTTTATACTCGTTTTTATGGCAGATAATGATATGTGGCAATCTACTAAAGGCAATGTTATCCGCGCAGGTAGCAATCGTGGTGGCAATGGTGACGCCTCTGCATATGGTTCTGGCGTTGCAAATCGTGGTGCCGAAGTAGGTGCTACGTTGTTTGATCGTGTGCCTCCTCACGATGTCGATGCAGAAATGGCTGTGCTTGGCGGAATGCTTATGAGCAAAGATGCTATTGGCGAAGTGTCTCAATTGCTTGAAACATCAGATTTTTATTTACCGCAGCACCAAACAATTTATGATGCTATTCTTACGCTTTTCGCTGGCTCACAGCCTGTTGACGTTGTGCTTGTAGCTAACGAATTAATGAAAGATGGAAATCTCGATAAAGTTGGCGGAGCTGACTATTTGCACAGCCTAGTAGCTTCTGTGCCAACAGCCGCAAACGCAATGTACTACGCAGATATTGTGCATCAAAATGCTGTTCTTCGTAACGTTATTACTGCTGGCACAAAAATTGCACAAATGGGCTATTCTGCTTCCGGAGCGCAAGCAGAAGATATTGTAAATCTTGCGCAATCAGAAGTGTATGAGATGAGTGCCGGCAAAGTGCGTCAAGATTACGTTGCTATTGGCCCAGTTTTGCAAAATACACTTGATCAGCTCGATAAAATGCAAAATCACGAACTTGAACAAGGTGTACCGACTGGATTTAGAGATATTGACGAAGTTACTCAAGGTTTGCAACCTGGCCAAATGATTGTTGTTGCTGGTCGTCCAGCTATGGGTAAGTCAACACTTGGTATTGATTTTGCGCGCTCGGCGGCACTACACCACAATATGACGTCTATTGTATTCTCTCTAGAAATGAGCAAAGTGGAATTGGCTCAGCGCATTATTGCTGCAGAAACTAATATTCCGCTTGCTGCTATGCGAAGAGCGGAAGATATTACTCCAGATCGTTGGAATACTCTTAATACTTTTTGGACAAAAATGCAAAACGCTCCGCTTTTTATTGATGACAGTCCAAATATGAGCTTGATGGAAATTCGCGCAAAATGCCGTCGTTTGAAGCAAACTAATGATCTGAAACTGGTAGTTATTGATTACCTTCAGTTGATGAGTTCTGGCAAGCGCGTGGAAAGTCGTCAGCAGGAAGTTTCGGAATTCTCGCGTGCGCTGAAGCTTCTTGCTAAAGAGCTTGAAGTGCCAGTTGTGGCTTTAAGCCAGCTTAATCGTGGACCGGAAATGCGAAATGACAAGAAACCACAGCTTTCAGATTTGCGCGAATCTGGTTCTATTGAGCAGGATGCTGACGTGGTGTTCCTTGTGCATCGCCCTGATTTTTACAATAAGGAAGATCGCCCAGGCGAAGCCGATATTATTATGGCAAAGCATCGTAACGGCCCTACTGACACGTTTAATCTTGCCTTCTTGGGTGCAACTTCCAAGTTCATGGATATGCCGCAAGACTACCAGCAATAAGGGGTGTGATTTAGTATGTCAAGCCGCGACCATAAATCGCATAAAAAGTTGCGCCAAAATTTGCATAAGCATTGGTACAGTTTTGCAATGCCTGCTGTTGGTAAACTTGTTTGCGCGCTTTCTAGGCTGCTACATCATGGCGGAAGCGCATTGCCGGGTAAAGTTATTGAAAGCCTAGATTCCGGCTTTTTAGCACGCACTCTTGCCGCATTGCCGTACGGAATAGTTCTTATTTCCGGAACTAATGGCAAAACTACCACAACGCGTATGGTAACTTCTATGCTGCGCGACGCAGGGCTTAACGTATTTACTAATCCAACCGGTTCAAACTTTACTAGAGGAGTAGTGGCAGCTCTTGCAAAAACAATGCCGGCTTTTGGCACAAAACTAAATGCGGATATTGCAGTTTTAGAGCTCGACGAAGCGTACGCAGTACATTTTGTGAATCAAATCAAGCCTCGCTACTCTTTATTGCTAAACGTTATGCGAGATCAGCTTGACCGATTCGGCGAAATTGACACAACTGCAAAACTATTAAGCAATGTAGCTGCAGCAACTGAAGGAACGGTAGTGCTAAATCGCGAAGATCCACGTATTTGCGCGCTTGCGAAAGTTGTTCCTTCCGGGACTTGTGTGCGGTATTTTGGTTTGGATGACGCTGTAAAAAGCATGTTCCCAACGGATGATGATTTGCACAATACTGCCGAAAAAAGCGAAAATTGCGAAGATACTGCAGAAAGCAAGGCTAACAATCTTCCTAAAGCAGACGTTGTGCTTTCAAAAGTTGGAGACCATGAGGCTGAGCTTATACTTGATGGCAAGCGTAAAACCACATCTGTAAAACTCGACGGTGCTTACAACATTTTCAACGCTGCTGCTGCAGCAACAGTAGTTCGCGCTATCTTGGCGGACGCTAAAAAACAAAATTCTACGCTGCAAAAATTCGACGACGACGCGCTTATGGAAGCGATTTCGCACGTAACTCCTGCTTTTGGCAGAGGCGAAGTAATTGAAGTTAATGGCGTTCCTGTTGAGCTTGTTTTAGTGAAGAATCCTATTGGTTTTAGGCTTGCAATTGCTTCGGACCATCCGAAAAATCACGATACCATGATTGCAATTTGTGACGAATACGCGGACGGTAGAGACATGAGCTGGCTGTGGGACGTTGATTTTGCAAGCTTTAGCGGCACTGGAGTTGCGTGTGTTTCTGGTACTCGCGCATGGGATATGGCTTTGAGGCTGCAGTACGATAAAGTCTCGGCTCGCAATGTGAATACGGATTTAGAAGAAGATACTAAAGCTTTCGTAAACGGCGATTTTAGTGGCAATTCTAAAAACGCTAAGCGTATATATTGCACGTATACTGCAATGCTTCGCGTGCGCGCGGCTTTAGCGCAACTTGCGGAAGTTAAAGACGTTGGAGTTGGGAAGTAATAGTCATGAATGGTTCCAGTGATATTAGTAAAGCAAATGCTACTTTTGAAGAAAATCGCGTGCTAGATATTGTGTCGCTATATCCAAAAGACATGAATATTTACGGCGACTATGGCAATGTGCTTACGATTATGCGACGAGCGGAATTGTACGGTTACAAGCCTGTGCTACACGAGTACAATGTTGGCGATTTATGGCCAGAGCGCGTGGATATGATTCTTGGCGGCGGTGGTCAAGATCATGGTCAAAGCAGAGTCACGGAAGATTTATTTGCGCGCGCAGACGCGATTCGTGGGCTTGCAAAAGATGGTGTTCCAATGCTTATGATTTGTGGACTTTACCAGCTTTTTGGAGAGTATTTTGAAACCGTTGAGGGGCAAAAGCTTCAAGGAATTGGCGTGCTCGGCGAGCACACGGTTGGTCAAGACGTGCGTATGATTGGAAATCTTGTGGAGCATAGCGCCGATTTTGGCGATATTGTGGGATACGAGAACCATTCTGGGCGCACAAGCTTGGAAGATGGCACGCAGCCGCTTGGCTCGGTTAATAGTGAAAATTGCGGTAATAATGGCAAAGATCACACGGAAGGAGCGCGCAAATACAATGTTATTGGAACGTATATGCACGGCTCAGTTTTGCCGAAAAATCCGCGTCTGGCTGACTTTTTAATTCGTACTGCTGCGCAAAATCGTTACGGCGAATTTTCGCCAAGGCAAACTGATGCTCAACGCGCGGAGCTTGCGAAATTAGACGAATTGGCCGAGCGTGCTCGCGAAGTGGCCGTGACTCGTCCGCGCTAAACACAAAAGCCTGCTGAACTTGCAAAGTGTTGCAAATCAGCAGGCTTTTTGTAGTTTTGATTTTAGCTTTTATATTCTAGCTTTCGCTTGATTTGGTGAGTATATTAGTCAATCAAACCATACAAGCGATCGCCAGCGTCGCCAAGACCTGGCACGATATAAGCTTTGTCGTTCAAATGCTCGTCAACAGCGCAAACAACAACCTTAAAATCGATGGAAGGATCAAGTTCCTTCTCCAAGCGCTCTAAGCCTTCTGGGGCTGCCAAAATGTTAATAGCAGTAACATCCTTAGCGCCGCGCTCAGCTAAATAATGCGTAGCGGCAATAAGAGTGCCACCAGTGGCAAGCATTGGGTCAAGAAGGAAGCATTGACGACCGGTCAAATCTTCTGGCAAACGGTTGGCATAAGTGACAATGTCGAGCGTCTGCTCGTCGCGCTTCATGCCAAGGAATCCAACCTCAGCGGTTGGAAGAAGGCGAGTCATGCCATCGAGCATGCCAAGACCAGCGCGCAAAACCGGCACAACCATTGGGCGTGGGCGGTTTAAATGCTTGCCAGTCATCTTGCAAATAGGAGTTTCAATCTCGCGATCGCTAACTTCCAAATTGCGGGTTGCTTCGTATGCTTCGAGGGTTACCAATTCGGAAACCAACTCGCGGAAAATGTTAGAAGGTGTATTCTTATCACGCAAAACGGTGAGCTTGTGGTCCACCAGCGGATGATGTAAAACATGAAGATCCATACCTTCTAGGGTAATGCAAGCATGGCATGTTAAGCTATCGGCGTGCCGTTATTTTTGCGCGAAATATAAACAAATGTGAGTAAAAATATATATTTTATCTAAAATTAGCTAGCAAAATCTAAAATATAAAATCTAAAATATAAAATTCGAGATTCAGAGCAGAAACGATACTGACTTGCGAAAGCGCCTGTCGGCGCAAACGCCGCTCGCAGCGGCAAAAAATGGAGCCCGGGGCTTAAACACAAGCCAGCATCATTTTGAGTATACCTTGTTTTCTATTTTCACGCGCCGCACAATTTTAATCGCAAATAATTTATTCCAACTTTCCTGCGCGCCATAATTTCGCTCCATGAGCAAAAGATAACGAAAGTGCGTGCATATTTGCGGAGATATGCAAAACTTTTGCAATTTTCTGCGTGTGCATTGTATTTGCTTGTTCGTCTAATTTTTTTGCGTAAACTTGCATTCCGCGTGCAATAATCGAAGTAAAAGCTGAAGATCGGTAAAGCGCTACAGCAAAATCGCCTGTAAAAGCACCAGAAAGAATAGAATCTGCAAGTCGCGCAATATCCTCTCCTGTAGGAGCTTCGTCAATCCCTGTAATAGCGGATGCGCTTGTTGTTTCAGGTTCGCCAAGACTCCAATACTCAGCATAAGCTTCGCGCTGTTTTCGTAGCGACATTCGCAATAAATACAGTCGCCACAACATTCCAGGAATAGACTCTGCTTCCGCATGGCTCCACAAATCTGCAATAACTTCAATGCCCTCATTTTCAACCAAATTCAGCACGCGCTCAACGATTTCCGGCGACTGCGTTTTATGAACGCGGTTAAGCAGAACGGCAGCGGAAGTGTGACTAATTTCGTTTACAACCTGCGGATCTGTGCCGCCTTCAATCTGTGCGAGCATCGCAGGATCCATTTGTGCAGGCCGGCTTGGGCGGGCAGCTCCTGTAGGGCTTGGCATAAAAGCAGACCTGCTTGAATGAATAGAACTCGATTTTGAATTTAAACTAGTAGACACTTGGAAGAACCTTTTCAATATCGATAATGCGAGCACCTTTAGGTGTATTAATTATGTGCAAAACTATTGCGCTTCCTGTAGGCATGTATGGAGATTTTTGGCTGAGTATGCGCTTGTGTGCTCTAGGTTTTGTTATTTCGCGCAAATAATCGAAGAAAGTGCCAATAACAGGGCGATGTAGGCACATGATGGTTGCGTTGTTAATTGTGCTTACGTTGTTGGCTGTGCTTACATTGCTAGTTTCGCTTGCATTTTGTGCGTTGTGATCAAGATTTTGTATTTCTTTTGTAAGCACAGATAGCGTAGATTTTGGTTGTTTTTCGTGATGATCTTCAGTAAGTTCCGCAACCTGTTCTATTGGGAGTGAAGAGTCGTGCGCAAAAGCTGCAACCGTTTCTACGCAACGCTTCCAAGGAGACGATATGATTTTATTCGGCGCGTAGCAGGCAAGCTCGCGACCTAAAGCGTATGATGCAGCTGCTCCAAGGGGTGTGATTGGTCGAGTCGCTTCGCTTCCTTGCCAAGTTTTTCGAGACTCAGCTTTTCCGTGACGCACCAAAAGCAGCGTGCTATATTCTCCTTGACCCGCGTGGAGCTTCTCTAAGAAAGCATCTAGCACTTCGCGGTCGCTATCGTGCGTAAGTTTTTTGCGCGCTTGAGAAGGAGTAAGCCATAAAACATTTCCAATTTCAGTAGGCTTAGCTGGCTTAATTGGTCCGAAAGCTGGTAGACGCTTTGCTGCAGTTGGCTTGTCGATTAAGCGCATCATCCAGTAGTGGATTCGCTTTATTACTTCCGGCTGGGAATTGCGATTTTGGTTGCTATTTGATGAGCTGTTCTTGGAAGATTTTTTGCCTTCGCGCTCAAGCGGATACTCTATTTTGGCAATGTGTGGGCCTAGTGTGACTGAATATCCTGTTTCTTCTCCAACTTCGCGCACGGCCGTGTGGCGATGCGATTCTTTTGGCTCATTCTTTCCTTTTGGCCAGCTCCAATCGTCATATTTAGGACGGTAGACTAGGCAAAGCTCAAAATCATCGTCGCTAGACTTTATTGCGCTGATTGGCTTATTTGCATGGTTTGGATTTATTGCATTGCTGCCCGTTTTTGTATCTTCACCTGCGTTTGAGCTGTTTGTAGTATTGCGCTTGCGATAAATAATTCCGCCAGCTGCTTCAACGTATTGCGTCGTTACTGCACTCATATTCACTATTTTAGCGGTTTTCTTTCGCAAATTTTAGTTGTGCTGTAATCTTTTACTTTTGTCACAGTCATAGCATTAGCAAAAGAGCTGTTATTGTTTTATAATCCTTAAATTTGCTAAAACTGGCAAATTATGGCGTAAAAAACTTCCTAAAACTGGCAAACGGTGCTGTAGAAATTTCGGCTATTGCCGGCAACGCTTGAAATTTAGGCGGTTTAGAAGGAGTAATAAACACAACAAGAGCCAGAAACATGTTACTGAATCTGGCTCTTGCTTATTGTTTATTAGTTATTTGCGATTAATTCGCGCCGCGAGGCTTGCGCGTGTGAGTGTGAATCAAGTAAGCCTGGCTGTCCACGAGCGGACGGCCTTCCTTATCGCGAGAATGCAAGGTATACGTGCCGTCGCCATCCATCCACCACGAAACAGTAGAATCAGCCATTTGCAAATCAATGTACTGAATCAAAGCTTCAACCTGATCAGGCGCGCTGATACGAACCAGAGTTTCAACGCGGCGGTCAAGATTGCGGTGCATTAGATCAGCCGAGCCAATCCACACTTCTGGACCGCTTGCAGGACCGTCACCAATCTGCGGACCGCAAGAATTAGCGAACGCGTAAATACGGCTGTGTTCAAGGAATCGACCAAGAATAGAGCGCACGCGAATATTGTCGCTCAATCCCTCAATTCCAGGCTTAAGCGAGCAGATACCACGCTCAACAATATCAATCTTTACTCCAGCTTGAGAAGCTCGATACAAAGCGTCAATAGTCTGCTCGTCAACCACAGAATTGACCTTAATCTTAATCCAAGCTTCCTTGCCGGCAAGAGCTGCAGCTTCCTCGCGCTGAATTCGCGCAATAATACCAGTGCGAACTGTACGAGGAGCAACAAGCAGGCGGTGGAAACTAGACTTCGGTGCATAACCAGAAAGTTGATTAAACAAGCGAGTCAAATCCTGACCGACTACAGGATCGCAAGTAAGCAAACCCAAATCCGTGTAAAGGCGAGCAGTTTTAGGATTGTAATTACCTGTACCAACGTGGCAGTATCGGCGCAACCCTTCTGCTTCCTGACGAACCACAAGAGAAAGCTTACAGTGAGTCTTCAAACCAACAATGCCGTACACAACGTGAACGCCTGCGCGCTCAAGCTTACGAGCCCAAGCAATATTTGCGTCCTCGTCAAATCGTGCCTTAATCTCAACCAGCGCAAGCACCTGCTTGCCAGCGTGAGCCGCATCAACAAGAGCGTCAATAATTGGCGAATTGCTAGACGTACGATACAAAGTCTGCTTAATTGCAAGCACTTTTGGATCCGCAGCAGCCTGAGCAAGGAATGCCTGCACAGAAGTAGAGAACGAATCGTAAGGATGATGCAGCAAAATGTCATGCTCGCGAATCGAAGCGAAAATATCTTGCGCGTGGCTAGTTTCAACTTCCGCAATCTGACGGTTCGTAGTAGGAATGAACGGACGATACTTCAAATCTGGGCGGTCAAGCGCCTGCAATTCAAACAATACCGTCATATCAAGCGGCGAAGGCAAACGATAGACTTCCTCAGGGCTTACGCGAAGCTGATTTGCAAGCAACTGAGAAAGGAATGGGCTGGCCTCGTTAGAAATTTCCAAACGAATTGGAGGTCCAAAGCGGCGGCGAAGAAGTTCCTTCTCCATAGCATTGAGCAAGTTTTCTGCGTCATCTTCCTCAACATCAATATCCTCGTTACGTGTAACGCGGAAGGAGCGGGCTTCCTTAATAATCATGCCTGGGAAAAGCGATTCCAAGTGTGCTGCAATCAGCTTTTCCATTGTGATGAAGCCGTAGCGCTCTTCGCGACCTTCTTCGTCTGTTAAATCGTCAACTGGTACAAGGCGATTCAAATTATCTGGAATTTTTACGCGTGCAAAATGCGACTTTCCAGAATTTGGATTTTCGACGATAACAGCCAAGTTAATAGACTTGCCGGAAATGTATGGGAATGGGTGAGCAGGATCCACTGCAAGAGGCGTAAGAACAGGGAAAACTTGCTTTTTGTAGTAATCAGACAAACGCGCTTTTTCTGATTCTGTAAGCTTATCCCAGCTGAGCAAAACAATGCGCTGTTTGGCAAGCTCAGGAAGAATGTGCTCAATAACATAGTGAGCGTGCTCATCTTGGCGGCGGTGAGTTACCTCACTAATAGCGCGCAACTGCTGGCGAGGGCTTAAGCCGGATGCTGCAGTTACTGCTATTCCAGAATCTATTCTGCGCTTTAATCCTGCAACTCGAACCATAAAGAATTCGTCGAGATTTGACGCAAATATAGCAGCAAAATTAGCGCGTTCAAGAAGTGGCAAATCTGTATTCTGAGCCAACTCAAGCACGCGACGATTGAACTTCAACCAGCTTAATTCTCGGTCGAAGAAACGATCTTTTGGCAACGGTAGCTCACCCTCACGAGCTTCACGCTTTTCTGCCTTTTCATCTTCGGCGATATGCTCTGCAATTTGACCACGCAGAATCGCCTTTGAGGGAGCGTCAAAAATTTGTACCATATTCTGTAATTGTATGCGTTGCAAGGGAAGTGCGCGACTGAGTGTCGATTTTATTTGCTTGCTTTGCGCTCTAAAAATATCTTGCGACACGCCGGAGTATGTCTCATGCGAACGTAATTTAACATGACAACCTTTGCATGTTCACAAAATGCCGCAAGAGTTGCGATTTTTCGTGTGCAATTGAACAGTAGTGACAATATGTTAACAAAGGCTAATTTGCTCTTTACTATTAGGCAAAAAACGATGATAATAATAATTACAAAAACAAAAAAGAGATAGCGGTAACCCACAAAAGTGTATGGATATGAAATCCGTGGACGTTGGACGGGATATTTAAGACTTTAACCGTTGCAACGAGGATGTTGTGAAGATGAAACCGCAGATATTGTTTTTGTAGATAAGAGGCTCGCCAAAGTGGCGGGCCTCTTTTGATGTGAGTGCGATTTTACTGCTCACGCAGACTGTCGCGCGCATAAGGGAAACTATCAAAGAATAATTGTTGGAATTCATTTTCTTAGCTTCTTTGAAAATGAGAATATATTGTGTTCCATGCTGTGCTAATCGCAATTGCGAGTTGTGAATTTATTGACGCGTGATTACGTGTGTGGAGTTTGAAACAGGTAAGAAGGATCGAAGGACCATGCAACATTCGTTTATGGCAATGTTGGCTGCAGAATTTATTGGCACTGCTATTCTTATGATTTTTGGAAACGGTGCTGTGGCAAACGTTGAATTAAAAAATACTAAAGGACACCATGCAGGTTGGCTAAATATTGCTATGGGCTACGGTTTTGGCGTGATGTTCCCAGTGCTCATGTTTGGCGGAATTTCCGGCGCGCATATCAATCCTGCTATGACAATTGCGCAAGCTGTAAACGGCATGTTCCCGTGGAAGGATGTAGCTCCTTATATTGTCGCTCAGCTTTTGGGTGCGTTGGTTGGCCAGCTTATTGTGTACGTAACTTATTTGCCGCACTACAACGAAACTGAGGAGCCGGGAGCTATTCTTGGCACTTTCTGCACTACGGACGCTTATAACAACAAGCTTAATTACTTCCTTAACGAGTTCTTCGGCACGCTTGTGCTTGTTCTGGCTGCACTTTGCTGCCTAACTTCTCCATGGGGTGAGAAGAATTTGGCTGGCGCTTCAATCGTTGTTGGCTTTGTTGTGTGGGGCTTGGTAACTTCTATGGGTGGTCCAACTGGCCCTGCTTTGAATCCTGCTCGTGATCTTATGCCGCGTTTGCTTCACGCGATTTTGCCAATTCCGCACAAGGGCTCTTCTCGCTGGGGTGAAGCATGGATTCCAGTTATTGCTCCTATTGCCGGCGCAATCTTGGGCGTGGTTATGTACAAGTCGTTATTTGCATAAAACATTTGCTTTTAACCGCGATTGATTGCGGTTGATTGCGATTGTAAGAAGCGCGTAATGCTAGTATGAATGCGTTACGCGCTTTTTATTTTGCGAGCTTATGCTTTGCAAACTTGTGCTTATTAAGAAAGATATTGGAAAAGATATTAAGAAAAATTTTAAGAAAGACGAAATAATGTTTTCGAAGTCAACTATTGCAATTGGGCGTTTTGCGCCGACTCCTTCCGGGCGTATGCATATTGGCAATATGGTAGCAATGTTGGCTGCGTGGCTCTCTGCAAAATCGCAGGGCGGCCACATGCTTTTGCGTCTAGAAGATCTTGATATTGCGCGAATGCCGAAGGATGCTAGCGCGCGAGTTATTGAAGATTTGAAGTGGGCTGGTCTTGATTGGGGTGGCGAGCCAACTTATCAGCATGAGCGCACTGCAATCTACCAAGAAGCTCTTGATGCGCTAAAATCTTTGCAAGATGACGACGGAAATTCGTTAATCTACCCTTGTTTTTGCTCGCGTTCCGATATTCGTGCGATTGCAGCTCCGCAAGAAGGCGACGGTTTTATACGCTATCCGGGTACGTGCAGAAATCTTCGCAAAACTGCGCAAGGTTTGGCACAAATCGAAAAGCGTTTGCAAAATAATCAGCAACATTCTTTAAGGCTTGCTGTTCCCTCGGCTGATTCGCCGCAAGCAAATGTGAGTTTTGAAGACGCGATTTTTGGGGAGCAATCTTTTAATATTGACCGCGATTTGGGGGATATGGTGATTCGCCGAGCGGATGGCGTTTTTTCTTATCAGCTTGCTGTTGTTGTTGACGATGTTTTGAGCGGAGTAAATGATATTGTGCGCGGACGCGATTTGCTGCGTTCTGCAGCGCTTCAGATTTGGATTGGTGAGCTGCTTGAAAAATCGGGATTTTTTGCGGCTCACGGCGTGCGTTATGTGCGTCCGCAATTTGCGCATTTGCCGCTGATTGACAACGCACAAGGCGAGAGGCTTGCCAAAAGTAAGCACTCACTAGACGTCGGTGCGCTTCGTGAATCTGGCTGGAGCGCTGAGCGCATGATTGGCTATTGCATGTATCTTTTGGGATACAAAAAGCATGGTCAAAATCAGCCGGTAGATATGAGTGCTGCCGACGCGCTCGCGTTATTTAAAAGCCTTGACACGCCGTGGGATTCTGTTCGCGCAAACCTAGCTGACAAATCCGTGCCCTTCCTTGATTAAACTATGTAGTTAGGTTTGATAGATTGGGGCAATAAATGGCATATATGACGCAAAAAGATTTAGCGAATACTGAGGTCGATTGTGTTCGTGCGCGTCAAATTGCCGACGGCGTACACAGTGTGCAAGACGCCATTGTTCAAGCCGAATCGCATTATGGTCGCAAAGCTGAGTCGGTTACACTGCTTGCCGCAACTAAAACGCGAGATGTTGGCGAAATCATGGCAGCGCTCAGAGCAGGAGTGCGAGTAATTGGGGAAAATCGCCCACAAGAAATCGTTGCAAAAGCCGAGATTTTACGCGCACAAGCTGCTCGCGAGAATTTAAGCGTTGGTGTGAACGGCGAAATTCCGCTCTACTTAATAGGTCAGCTGCAAAGCAATAAAATAAACAAAGTTTTACCACTTGCAAATGGTATTCAGTCGGTTGACGGCATTGAACTTGCGCAAAAAATATCTGCTCGCGCGCAAAATTTGGGACTTTGCACAGACGTTATGTTGGAAGTGAACGTTTCGGGAGAATCTACAAAATCCGGGTGCGCTCCCGAACGTGCGATTGACGAAGCTCTCGCTATATCTAGCCTGCCTGCGCTTAATTTGCGCGGATTTATGACGCTTGGAGCGCGCGTGGATGATGAAAAAATAGTGAGAAGTGGTTTCGCAAAATTGCGAGAAATTAGAGATTGTGTGAGTGAACAACTCGCGCAGGATCATGATGGAAACTCTGCAAAACTAGAGCTTTCGATGGGAATGTCCGGCGATTTTGCGTGGGCGATTGCCGAAGGTTCAACAATGGTTAGAATCGGTTCGGCAATCTTTGGCCCACGCGCATTTGTGTAGTTTTAAGTCAAATTGATGATTTTAGTTACGCATGCACAATCACATTGCGCAGCGAGCCAATGCCATCTACGTGCACGATAGCTTCGTCACCAGCTCGCAAAGTTCCAGCCGGGTATGGAGTTCCTGTCAAAATCACATCTCCTGGAAGAAGCGTTGAGAAGCTTGAAATTGCGGCAATTTGCTCAGGAATACTGTGAATAAGTCGAGATGTAGTGCCGTCGGCTTCTGGCACATTTTCACCATTAAGCGTAAATGAAATATGTGCATCGCGCCAATTTAGCTCGGTTGTAATCCAAGGTCCAAGTGGGCAAGAAGTGTCGAAGCCCTTTGCGCGCGTCCACATTGGGTCGCTTCCTGCGCAATCTCGCAAAGTTACGTCGTTTACGCACGTAAAACCAAAAACGTAATTCATTGCGGTATCTGCCGTTACGTTTTTGGCGATTTTGCCCATAACGACTGCCACTTCTGGCTCAAAATTCATGTCGTTTGAGCAAGCAGGAATCACAATCGGATCGTCCGGACCAATCACAGAAGTACTCGGCTTTGTAAAAATCACCATGTCTGCAGCAGTATGCGAAGAAGCCGCAGAAGAGGTAGCGCGCTCGTCATCGGAACGAGTATCGTAATTTTTTGCCAATCCGTACACTTTTGACGGAATTACAGGCACAAGCAAGCGCACGCCATCGGCATCCAATGCGTAACGTTTACCAGTTGGCTTAACTCCTTGCGGGCTTAAAGGATGACCTTCAAGGGCTACTAAATAATCTTTACCGTCGGTTTCGTCTTTTTGAACGAAAGCGTATTGCGGAACTTCATTATACGAAAAACGTGCAATTCTCATGTTTTTAAGATTACGACATATTTGCTACTTAATTAAAACCTACTTACTCATTAACTAAACTTGATTGCTACTTAATTAAATTATCTGCGTAAATTATTTGCGATTGAAAGTTCTTGAAAACAAAACTTGAGTCTAGTACACTCAAGTTTTAGGAATAAAGTTATAGGAAAATCTGTTATACGTATCAGATACATGAAAGTGAAAGCTCGTTAGAACTCGAAAGTATTGTCAAAAAGCTTGAAGTTGCAGCGATTTGGCTTAACTGAAATGTGTTTTACAGCTTTCGTGGAAATGAGGTAGATATGGAACAAAAGTTTACAACCCTAGCACAAGACGCATTAAGCGACGCTGTGCAGAGCGCGGCGGCAGCTGGCAACGCGCAAGTTGACACCTTGCATTTGGCGGATGCTTTGCTTCGTCAAGAGCAGGGAGTGGTACGCGCGCTTATTGCGCAAACGGGGGCAGATGCGCAACAAATCGGTGCTGAAATTCGTAACGCATTAGTGGCATTGCCTTCATCTACTGGCTCAACTACAACTAAGCCAGATGCAAGTCGTCAGCTTTTGGCTGCGCTAAGCCAGGCAGAAAAAGAAATGCGCGCAATGGGAGACGAATACGTTTCTACGGAGCACATGCTTATTGGCATGGTTGCAAGCGAACCAAACGCTGTTGCGGATATTTTCAAAAAGCACAACGTTTCCGCAGATGCGTTGCGTAAGGCTGTGCCAACTGTGCGCGGTGGCGCAAAAGTGACAAGTCCGGATGCGGAAGGCAACTACAAAGCGCTCGAAAAGTATTCTGTTGATATGACTGCGCGCGCTCGCGAAGGAAAGCTCGACCCAGTAATTGGGCGCGATCAGGAAATTCGTCGCGTGATTCAGATTCTTTCTCGCCGCACGAAGAACAATCCTGTGCTAATTGGCGAGCCGGGCGTTGGTAAAACGGCAGTTGTAGAAGGATTGGCTCAGCGAATCGTTGCAGGGGATGTGCCTACGACTTTGCAAAACAAGCGTCTTATCAGTCTCGATTTGGCTTCGATGGTTGCAGGTTCGAAGTATCGCGGCGAGTTTGAGGAACGCTTAAAAGCAGTGTTGAAGGAAATTCAACAATCAGACGGTCAAATTATTACGTTTATTGATGAGATTCACACTGTTGTTGGCGCAGGATCTGCAGAAGGTTCAATGGATGCTGGCAATATGCTTAAGCCAATGCTTGCGCGCGGTGAGCTGCGCTTGGTTGGCGCAACTACGCTTAATGAGTATCGCGAGCATATTGAAAAGGATTCCGCGCTTGAACGCAGATTCCAGCAAGTGTTTGTTGGTGAACCGTCTGTTGAAGATACGGTGACGATTTTGCGCGGACTTAAACAGCGTTACGAAGCGCATCACAAGGTGACGATTAGTGACGATGCAATCGTAGCTGCAGCAACGCTTTCAAACCGCTATATTACTGGCAGACAGCTTCCAGATAAGGCGATTGATTTGGTGGATGAAGCGGCAGCTCACTTGCGTATGGAGCTTGATTCTCAGCCAGAAGAAATCGATGAATTGCAGCGCAAAGTTACGCGTCTTGAAATGGAAGAAATGCAATTAAAGAAAGCGGAAGATGCTGCTGCACGCGAACGCTTAGAAAAGTTGCAGGAAGAATTGGCAAACTCGCGCGAAAAGCTTGCTGGTTTGAAGGCGCGTTGGGATGCGGAAAAGGCTGGCCATAACAAGGTTGGTGATTTGCGAGCGCAACTCGACGCTAAGCGCGTAGAAGCCGACAAATTCACGCGTGAAGGCAACTTGGAGCAAGCAAGCCGTATTTTGTATGGCGAAATCCCAAGCATTCAAAAAGCTTTGGAAGAAGCGGAGTCTGAGGCTGCTAACGCTAAGAGTGAAGCGAAAGAGCCGATGGTTCCGGATCAGGTTGATGCTGATTCTATTGCTGGAGTCGTTAGCGAATGGACGGGTATTCCTGTTGGTCGCTTGATGCAAGGCGAAAATGAGAAGCTACTCAACATGGAAAAGGAGCTTTCTAAGCGTGTGGTTGGTCAAAGCGAAGCAATTCAGGCTATAGCGGATGCTGTGCGCAGAAGCCGTGCTGGAATTGCAGACCCGAATCGCCCGACTGGTTCGTTCCTATTCTTGGGTCCTACTGGCGTTGGTAAGACGGAGCTTGCGAAGGCTCTTGCTGACTTTTTGTTTGACGACGAGCGTGCAATGGTTCGAATTGATATGAGCGAGTACATGGAAAAGGCTTCCGTTTCGCGTCTAATCGGTGCTGCTCCTGGTTACATTGGCTATGAGGAAGGCGGCCAGCTTACTGAAGCTGTGCGTAGGCGTCCGTATTCTGTAGTGCTTTTTGACGAAGTTGAGAAGGCGCATCCAGAAGTATTCGACGTTTTGTTGCAGGTTTTGGATGATGGTCGTTTGACTGACGGTCAGGGTAGAACGGTTGATTTTACGAATACGATTTTGATTATGACATCAAACTTGGGTTCGCAATTCCTTGTGCAAGAAGGCTTGGACGATGCTGCTAAGCGTAAAGCTGTTATGAACGCTGTTCACGCTGAGTTTAAGCCAGAGTTCATTAACCGTTTGGATGAGCTTGTTATGTTCCATCCGCTTACTCGTGAAGAGCTTGGTGGAATTGTGGATATTCAAGTTCGTCAAGTGGCTGCACGCTTGAGTGACCGCCGTATTAGCTTGGATGTGAGTGACTCTGCTCGCGCTTGGCTTGCAGAGCATGGCTATGATCCAGTTTATGGCGCTCGTCCGTTGCGTAGATTGGTTCAAACGGAAATTGGCGATCAGCTTGCGCGATTGCTGCTTTCCGGCAAGGTGCATGATGGCGCTCGCGTAGTTGCGGATTGTGAGAATACTAGCGACCATGTGACACTAAAGATTGCGTAGTTCCTGCATTCTTCAATGTAGCCAAATAATGTAGTCAAATAAAACAAAGCGTGCTGTTTATTGGATTATTTTCCAGTATGCAGCGCGCTATTTTTGTTGCATAATGCTTATTTTTCTATGCAATAATGCGCGTGTTGAATTATGTTGATAAGTCAACTCAATAGTGTTTAATAGAACGTATGTTCGATAATATTGTGATGCTTGTTTTAATGGTGGTTGCTGTCGTAATAACCGCCATTGTTGTGCTGGCTATTGTTAAGCACAACTCTGGAACGCAAGGCGCTAATGGCGTAAACCAGCGCGAATTTAACGAATTGCGCTCGCAGTATGAACAAGCGCGCACTCAAGCGCAAGAAAATGGCAATCAGGCTATACGATATCGCACACAAGCAGAGCAGCTTGCTGAGCGATTGAAATTTGTGGAGTCTGAGCTGTTAAAAGCGCAGCAAGCAGAACAATTGCGAGTGAATCGCGAAGAACAATTGCGTGCAGAGCGAGAAGAACGCGAACGATTAAATCGTGAAAAAACTTTGAAAGAGCAAGGTAAAGTCTTGGAAGCTCTTGCTCCAGTAAAAGACAATCTTGAAGCTCTGAAGAATAAAGTTTCGCAGATTGAAGAAGGACGCAAACAAGAAATGGGTGTGCTGAGCACTCAGCTTAAAGGCTTAAGCGAGCAGCAAACAAGGCTTGACCGCGAAACAAGTTCGCTTTCTGCAGCATTGCGAAATAACAAGGTTCGCGGAGCTTGGGGCGAGGCTCAGCTAAAGAATATTGTGGAATCCGCAGGCTTGCTTGAACATGTTGATTTTGATACGCAGGTTGTTGTAACTGGAGTAAATGGCGAGCAGCAGAGGCCGGATATGGTTGTGCATCTGCCAGGAGGCAAAACAATTCCAGTTGATGCAAAAGTTCCGTATGCTGATTATCAACGCGCTTGTGAAATACCAGATAACGCAAGTGACGAAGAATTAGCTAGAAGAAGTGAGCTTCTAAAAGCGCACGCTAAGGCTTTGCGAGAGCACGTTAGAGTATTGGGAGCTAAAGCATATTGGCAGGCTTTTGAAACAGCACCAGATTTTGTAGTTGCATTTATTCCAAACGAAGCGTTGCTTCAGGCGGCTCTTGAAGCGGATCCAACGCTTATGGATGATGCTTTTGCGCAAAAAGTAGCACTCACTTCGCCAGTTACTTTGTGGGCCGTGCTTAAGTCTGTTGCGTACGCATGGCAGCAGCAAAGTCTTACAGATGATGCAAAAGAACTTTTCGATTTATCTCGAGAATTGTATGATCGCTTTGCAGTTCTTGGAGAAAATGCTTCAAAACTTGGCGTATCTTTGGCAAGAACAGTTGCAGCTTACAATAAGTTTGCTTCTTCGCTTGAGTCGCGAGTGTTGGTAACAGCGCGTAAACTTCAGAAGTTAGATCAAAGTAAAGTTATTGCTTCAATAGATCTTATAGATTCTGATAAAGCTGATGTTAAAGAGCTGAGCGCTCCGGAAGTATCAGTAGAAGATCGTTAAGCATAAAAACATCAAAGCATCAAAAATTGAAGAACTCTAAACGCTAAGGAGTGTAATAATGACGGAATTACAAGAGGAACGCGCGGAACTTAAGCGCATGCTTTGTGCGGATATGAGTGCGAAACCATTTAGTGAACTGTTTTCTGTTACATTTGTTCAGCGCGGCTCTAAGCTGGTTGGTGATGTTCTTTTTGATGCAATTGAGAAAGCTGGGTATTCGTTAGAACGCGATGTTGACGCTATTGGTGCGTTAACTGCTGCTGCAGTGCCTATGGTTTTTGCGCTTATTCATGCTGCAGAACGTAAAGGAATTGCACTCGACGGCTTCGTTATGGATTTTGTTTTTCCTGCAACAAAAGGTCCGTCAGTTAAAGGCAAGCGAGTATTGTTACTTGACTCTTGGCTTTCTGAAAAATCGTATGTTCAAACTTCTTCGCTTGTGACTTTACGACACGGCAATGAATTAAGTCTTGATTTTGGCATTGTTAATCAGCAAGGCGCGCAAATTCTTGCTATAGTTGCATTAATTGGTGGTGTTGACGCCGACGAACAAGGCACAAGGCATCTTCAATTAGTAAATCCAATAAGTGAGGAGAGTACTAAAATGGCATTTGTTCAAGCTTTCGATGAAGAAGAATTACGTGCAGATGCAGATCACGACGATTGCTGCAACGACAACTGCTGTGGCGGTCATTGCGAGGTTAAATGCACGGGTGATTGTGCTCATGATGGTTGCACTGAGCCTTGCTGTGAAGACAATTGCTGCGGTGGCCATTGCAAAGTAGAGTGCACTGGTGATTGTGCTAACGATGGTTGCACTGAGCCTTGCTGTGAAGATAACTGCTGTGGCGGTCACTGCAAGTCAGGTTGCACAGGCGATTGCGCAACTGACGGCTGCCAAGACTAGCTGCAATTACTAGCTGCCAATACTAAACAAAAGTATTAAACGGAGCAAAACTCACACATGCACGAACCGAATCCAATTACTTTGGCTGCAAAAGCTTCCGATGAGCCAGAATTCCGACCTATAGGAGTTGGCCCGTGGGAAGAAGAGCATCCAGGTGAACCTCGCCCAGATAATCCAGAATCGCCAAATTATGATGCGCGGTTTAGCACTGAATTACTAGACGAAGGCGACCAGCGTAACGTCCTAGACCGTTACCGGTACTGGAAAGTAGAATCCATAAAAGCGGATCTCGATTCTAAAGGCCGTCATGAGTTTGAAGTAGCTGTAGAAAATTGGACTCACGATTTCAACATAGGCTCTATGGTTCGTACTGCAAACGCGTTTACAGCGAAAAAAGTGTATATCGTAGGGCCTCATAAATGGAATCGCAAAGGCTCGTTAATGACCGAGCTTTACCAATACGTTGAGTGCTGTCCGACGATTGAAACTCTAGTAACTAATTGGCGCGAAAATATGCTTAAAGAAGCAGAAGAAGCGCATCAACTTTTGCTTAAAGCACAAGCAGAAGGCAATAAAGAAGCCGAAAAAATCGCAAATATTAAGGAACAAGACGCTAAAAACGCTCGCGTTATAGCGCTCGATATTATTCCAGGCGCTGTTGCTATGGAAAACTACAAGTTCCCTAAACGTTGCCTTATGCTTTTTGGTGCAGAAGGTCCAGGTCTTTCTAAAAAAGCGTTAGAAATGGCGGATGACGTTGTTTATATTTCGCAATTCGGCTCTGTTCGCTCGCTAAACGCAGGAGCTGCTGCGGCTGTTTCCATGCACGCGTGGATTGCGCAACATGCAGCACCAAATTGCTGATACAAGCTACAAACAGGCGAATATAAACAAACAATCGCAAACAAACAATCGTATTACAAAACGCAGCAGCCTGTACTCATAAACGCTTACATTTAATGTGTATTTTTTTTATTTGTGATACTGTTAAGCTATGTTAGAATTCCAACATATCACAAAGCGTTTCGGCGCAAAAACATCGCTTAACGACGTTTCTTTCGTCGCTGAAGACGGTAAAGTCACGGGCTTTTTAGGCCCTAATGGCGCTGGTAAATCTACTACCATGCGTTGCGCGTTAAATCTTATTCATGCCAATAGTGGCACTTCTCTTATTGACGGAAAACCTTACGCAAAAATCGCATCCCCAATGACAGAAGTTGGCGCAGTTCTTGACGCAAAGTCTGCCCACAGAGGTCGTTCTGCTTATAATCACTTGTATTCACTCGCTTTAACTCACGGAATATCAAAAAAGCGCGTTGACGAAGTGATTGATATTACTGGTTTAACTAGCGTAAAAACCCGCAAAGCGGGGTCCTTCTCGCTCGGTATGAGCCAGCGTCTTTCGATTGCGGCGGCACTTTTAGCAGATCCGCACAATCTTATTTTGGACGAGCCAATTAACGGTTTGGATCCAGAAGGCGTTAAGTGGGTTCGCGAATTGTGCAAGTATTACGCAAGCCAAGGTCGAGCAATACTACTTAGTTCGCACTTAATGAGCGAAGTTGCGCTTACTGCAGATAACTTGGTTATTATTGCGCATGGCGAAATTTTGAAGCGTACAACAGTACAAGATTTTGTTAATGCACATTCGCAGCACGCTGTGCGACTTGTGACTCCAGAAGGCGAAAAGCTAAAGTCTGTGCTTGCTCAAAATCATCCTGAATGCAAGATTTTGCAAGATGTTCGCACTCCTCAAGACGTTCAAGAAGGCGAGCTCCTCAGAATAACAGGATGCGAGCTTAATCAGCTTGCTCGCGAAATTGCAGATAATCAAATCATGGTTTATCAGCTGAATCAAGAGCATGCATCGCTTGAGGAAGCGTATTTGGCTCTTACACATGGCCAAGAGCAGTACGCAACAAAAGCATTGCCAAATGCTACTGCTGCGACTGAAACGCAATATGCAGATGGAGGAAGCGCAAAATGAGTGGGCAAATTAATCAATCTGTTAATCAAGAAACAAGCAGCTCTTACAAAACCGGCAGAAGCATGAACGCTCAGCACCTACGTCTTACATTTATGAACTCGCTTAAATCTGAGATGGTTAAGTTGCGCGGACTTGCATCAACATGGTGGTGCATGGCATTAACAGTTGTTTTGCCAGTAATTTTCAGCTTTATAATCGCGCTTGTGCAAAAAGCAATGTCTAAAGTTGACATTAAGAATGGAGCAAGTCAAAGTAAATCAAGCGCTGCAATTACTGTTGGGCCGAGCAATAAAAGTGACCTTATTGCATCTCAAGAAAGCATTTTCCGCTTGGTCATTAGCTTTGCTTCTGTATTTTTGATTGTTTTGTCGATTTTTGCAGTGCTCGCTGTAACCGCGGAGCATTCTACAACTTCGATTCAGGCTTCTCTTACTGCTGTACCTAGAAGGGGTATGTTTTTTACGGCTAAGTTTATTGCTGTTGCAATCTACGTTTTTGTGGTTCAACTTATTGCAATGGCAGTTTCGTTAGCTGCTGCAGAATTAGCTTTTATGGGAGATAACATTTCCGGATTATCGGGAAGCAACGTGTGGAAATTGCCGCTTACTCTGTTTCTTGGATCTCCTGCAATTATGGTTGTTGTAGCAGCAATGGCGTACGGTTTTGGCATGATTTGCAAGTCAACTGCTGGCGGAATTATGTGCGTTATTGGAGCCGTGATGATTTTGCCTAGTGTTCTTAGCATTATTATGTTTGCAAGCAATTTCGCGAAGTGGAATTCAATACTTATACAGCTTTTGCCAGCCACAGCGGTGGGGAAATTCTTGGGCGGCTCCCCTAATTCGGGTGCACAGCTTCCACCAAACGCATATGTTTTCACATGGTGGCAGTCCGGTTTAGTGGTTCTCGCTTGGGGCGTAGTTATGTACGTAATTGGCTACGTAATTGAAAAGCATCGCGATATTTAAACATAGTAAGTAAAATAAAAAATAATCCCCGTTCGATTGCAATCATTACTGAGCAAACGAGCGGGGTTTATTTATTGCAACTATTTGCTAATACTAGTTTTTCTAATTCTTCTTCTTGCTAGAAATAAAGCACCCAGCTGCAAATAGCACAATAGCCCAAGCAACCATAGCAATAATAGATGGCACTAATCCTGACACTAGACTTATTGCGCATTTCCATTAGCATCCTGATCATCTTGTTTCTTTTTAGCAAATTGAGGATGAGCATACTCTGGACCAATATATGAAGTATCAGGCAATGGCAGCTCGTTTGTAGGCTTAGCTTGCTGCGGTTGCGCATACTGAGGTTGTTGCGCGTATTGCTGCTCATAGTATGGTTGCTGACCGTATTGCTGATTGTAATATTGTGGTTGTGCGTACTGTTGTTGAGCGTACTGCTGACCGTATTGGATTTGTTGTGGTTGTTGTGCGTATTGCTGCTCATATTGTTGTTGCGCGTATGGTTGCTGAGCATACTGATTTTGTTGAGCGTACGGTTGCTGTGCATATTGCTGTTGCGCATACGGTTGCTGAGCATACTGATTTTGTTGTTCATACGGCTGTTGCGAGTACGACTGCTGAGCATACGGTTGCTGCTCGTATTGTTGTTGAGTGTATTGTTGTTGAGTGTACTGTTGTTGTGCGTACTGTTGTTGAGCGTACTGCTGACCGTATTGGATTTGTTGTGGTTGTTGAGCGTACGGTTGTTGCTCATATTGTTGCTGAGCGTACTGCTGTTGCGCGTACTGATTTTGTAAGTATTGTGGAGTCTCCTGCTGCGGTTGAATAGGTTGTGGCTTTTGAGCTGACAAGTCAGTTTGAGAGGCTTCTTCTATTACGTTGTCGTGTAGCACAGGTGCAGATTTGGCTTGAGGTTCAGGTTTTGCTTGTATCTCGGGTTCAGGTTGAGGTGCAGGTTGTGGCTCAGCTGGTGTCTCGGGTTCAGGCTCAGGTTCAGGCTCAGGTTCAGGCTCAGGCTCAGGTGTTACTCGCACAGCAGGCTCAGTATTTGCTTGCACTGCAGACTCAGGCGCTACATTTGTTTCATGCTCTGTCGTTGGCTGCGTATCAAGCTCAGGGGATACCTGTGCCTCAGGCTCAGTAGTCACATGCGTTTCAACCGCGATTGTTTCCTTAGGCTCAACTGCTTGAGGCTCAACTGCTTGAGGCTCTGCATATATATGAGATTCTTCCGTCAGCTGAGGCTCTACTTCTGCCTTTACTTCTGCCTCTACTTCTGCCTTTACAGTTGTATTTTCTGTTGTTAATTGAGTCTCAGGCTCAGGAGTTAATTGAGGCTCTGTTGTTAGTTGAGTCTCAGAAGTTAATTGAGTATCAGGCTCATTTTCAGGCATCAATTGAGTCTTAGGTTCAAGAGTTAATTGAGGCTCAGGCTCAGTTAATAATTGAGGCTCTACTGCCACATCTTGCGTTAATTGTTGTGCTGAATTTAGCTGAGTCGTTTCATTGTTGATATTATTAGGGATTTGTTCTTGAACATATACTCCTGTAGGATTCTGGTATTTTTGTTCATTGTTATAAACATATGGAGGTTTGGACACGTATGCTGCGTTGTCTCCTATTGTCGCCATATACGCATCTTCGAGTGAAACGCATTCTTTACTCAACTGATATGTAAGTAATTGTTTATCGTTAAAGAATTGCGCCAAATCTGCAATATTTGCATTATTTATAACGAAAGCTGCGCCTTCCTGCACGTCTTCGCTTTTGTGCTCAACTTGCATAATAGAGCATTCGCTATGCTGCGATTGCATAATGTCAAATAGCTTTTCTGGTTCAGGAGTAACAACTCGTACAGTGTTTTGAGAATATGCAGCAAGCAAATCTGCCACGCTTGTTTTTTGTAGAATTTTACCATGCGCAATAATAACAAGATCGTCTGCAATAAGAGAAAGCTCACTAATGTTATTAGTGCTGATAAGTACAGCACCACCGCGTTCTGCATAGTATTTGCAGATATCGCGCATCCATCTAACTCCTTCAACGTCTAAGCCATAGAATGGATTATCTAGTATAAGGTTATGAGGGTCTGCGAGAAGTGCTGTAGCAACCTCAAGTCGTTTGCGCATGCCGGTTGACATTTCTTTGATTTTCATATTCTGTATAGAGCTGATTCCAGCAATATCCAGAGCTTCTAATATGCGATTTTTTGGAATTTTACAATATTTCGCAACGAATGTGAGCTTTTTTATAGCACTAGTATTTCTGTAATTATCTTTTAAATCTAATACAGTGCCGACTGTTTCTATTGGGGACTTAAGCTTTTTGTATGGGACGCCGTCGAATAATGCTTCACCTTCATTGGATTTTATGAGTCCCAATGCGCAATATAGCGCAGTTGATTTTCCAGAACCGTTAGGTCCAACAAATCCTGTAACTTTACCATCTTCTGCTACAAAAGAAATATTATTTAGTACTTGCTGTTTTTTATAGTACTTGGATATATTTTGTATCTCTAACATAACTAAATCCTACTGCGTAATTTTAAATAAATCTATTATTATTGCTAAACCCCACCCGATTTTTTAGGTTCTTGTTGAACTCGCAACCGGATGGGGTTTATGCAATTAATGTTTTTAAATTTAATGTATTATCTAACTCATTAATATCATTTCATAATATTTCTCATTCTTTCTACGGTATGTCCGATTCCGTAGAATAATGCCGCCCAAATAATCATGTATAGAAGCGAAATCATGAAGTTTGGTATAAAAATAGTCCAATTACTTAAGTGTAATTCCGCATCTAATAAGAAATTACTTGCGGCATATGATGGCAACATTTGTAAAATATTCAAAGAACCTGTAACTGCAGGATTTGAAATAAGCAACATCAAAGGGTTGGACATGCCGTATGAACTGTATAAGGCATATGAATACATTGCAGAAAAATGTGTAACGCCATTAATTATGGTACTTATTAATGCGACAATAGTTATTAAAGCAATAGCCATCTGCGATAGTACAAGCCATAAAGTTCCAGCAGCTGCAGATTTGCATATTAAAGCTATTCCGTAGCCCATAATTGCAGACAAAACCATGCATATTGCTGAAAGAATCATCATTGCAATTGATACGCTAAATAGACATTTTCTTTGTGGGTCAAATGGCATATAAAAATCAGAGAACATAGCTGAAAGAGCTATATTTAATACAATCATAGAAATTATTTGCATAATGAATGCATAAAATACTACGACAGTTAATCTTGCAAATATAAGTAGGTTTCTTCGTGGGACTGCAATAACAGAGCTTCTTATCGATCCTCTTTTGCGATCTTGAGTTGCAGCTTTGCTTGCGAAAACAATGACGATTATAAGTGCAGATAGCGCGAGCGGAATGCAAAATAATGACGCGGCGTTTTTTACAGCGTCAATAAAATGTTGTTTTCCATTGCAGTCACTGGCAAGCATGAAACCATTTGATCTATACATTCCGCTGCATGATGGCGCAGATTGATATCCTTGAGCTAATAGTATAGACGGACTCATTCCTGCAGGAATAAACGCGTGAATAATAGATGACAGTAAGGATGCGGAAATAATTGGAAATATTATGAACAGTGCTGTGCACCACCATGTAAACTTTGCGTATGCTAACTTAATTGTTTCAGACTTAAGCACATTAGCAAAAGTTAAATGGTAGCGTGTGTTTCTTTTTAAAGATGCAGAAAATTGCATCTGTGCTTGCATTTGGTTCATATTTACTGCATTTTGGCTATTCATAGTTGATGCGTTCATCGTGCTTCTCCCTGAATGCTCTGTTGCGATTGTGGAATATATTGCGTTTTCTGTTCTTTTAGAGATTGCGCAAATTGTGGATGTGCATATTGTTGTTGATCGTATTGCGATTGCCTGTATTGTTGACTGTGTCGCGCTGTAGGTTGCGCAGGTTGCGCAGGTTGTGCAGGTTGCGTCTGAACATATTGCATCTGCTGTTGCTGCATATATTGAGTTTGAGCAGTCGCGCCGTTTTCCATACTCTTATATGCGCTAGTAGGAATGGATACGAATCTTGCATGCTTAGCAGTCATTGCTAAATAAGCGTCCTCTAAAGGAATGTGTTCATTATTTATTTGGTAAGTAATCAATTGTTTATTGGCAAAACTTTGAGATAAAGATGTAATATCTGCGTTATTTATAACAAAAGCCGTGCCTGCTTGAACATCATCGTTTTTGTGAACAACTTTAGTAACAGTGCACTCTCTATACTGTGACTGCATGATGTCAAGAAGCTTTTCAGGTTCTGGAGTTATAACTCTAACTGAAGCATATTGCGAATAAGATTCAATAAATTTTTTAGTAGTAGTTTGTTGCAAAATGTTGCCATGTGCAATAATAACCAAGTTGTCTGCTACGTTAGCAATTTCACTAATTGTGTTTGAACTTAGCAATACAGCTCCGCCGCGTCTTGCATAATATTTACACAAATCTCTCATCCATCTAACGCCGTCAGCATCTAACCCGTGGAAAGGCTCGTCTAGAATAAGGTTGTGAGGATCTGCTAATAACGCTGTCGCAACTGATAGTCGTTTACGCATGCCGGCTGACATTGATTTAATATCCATATTTTTTATAGAGCTGATTCCGGCAATATTCAGAACTTCTAATACGCGACTTTTTGGTATACCATAAACGGCTGCGAAAGCGTTGAGATGATTAATAGCGCTTCTGTTATAATCTTCAATCTTTATATCTAACACAGAACCGACTGTTTCAATTGGAGATTGAAGACCCTCATAAGGAATGCCATCAAAGTAGGCTCTGCCGCTATTGGTTTTCATTAGTCCCAATGCACAATACAGTGCAGTTGATTTTCCGGAACCGTTAGGTCCAACAAATCCTGTGACTTTACCATCTTCTGCTACAAAAGAAATATTATTTATTGCTAATTGTTCTCCGTAGCTTTTTGTCATATTTCTTATTTCTAACATAACTAAATTTTACTGCTAAAAATATAATAAAAAAATCCTATTTATATAAAAATTAAGGACTTTATCTTGTAACTGGCTACAGGATAAAGTCCTTAATTGTTTCATTTTTATTTATTTATTTATTTATGCTCAATTGCAATATGAGTTCAGTCATTCTTTACAGTCTCAGCAACGCGAGGCCACAAGGTTGTACCCCAGTTCTTGATTGTGCGCTGGCGAACCAACGGCAAATCGGTGCGGTTGTACACTGTACGCCATGGTTCCCATACCAAGCCGGTCTTTTCTTCCAACTTAATGCGAAGATTGCGCACATTGCCCTTGAACTGAATCGTTGTGCTGAAGTGAGCGGTACGATACTTGCCGTTTCCTTCCCAAGCGCGAGAACGTACGTATGGAGTTCCGTCGATATCAGTGCCGTACTCATCCCAGTAGACGTAGTAGCGAGCTACATAAGCTCCACGGTGATCCAAGGTCAAATAGCCGTCACGGTAAGAAGAAACCTTGGTTTCAACATAATCGCTGTTGCTCTGAAGAGTTGCTACTTCGTTATCTTTTACGAAGGAAGTAGTGTAAGCGATTGGAACAGCTGGGCTGGAGGTGCTCAAATTTGCACCTTCCTGAATCAAAGCCTTAAGCGTATCGATGTTGCCGGTAATAACCTTTGCTGCACCGTCAGCGCTGCCGCCGAGAATCACTGCAGTAACAGAAGTATTCTGGAGAATGCGATGGAACTCGGTGTTTGGCTTGATTTCTACGCCCTTAATTGCTGCTTCTACTGCAGCCTGGAAATCAGTGCTCTTGCTGGTGGTATCGAACTTTACATACATTGAGCGGCCATAAGCTACGTTTGACACGTAAACTGGTGGGCGCTTGCTGTCGACGCCGCGGTTCTTCAAGCTTTCTGGCGTAGTGCATGGAGCAAAGAAGTCTGCTGGGCTATCTGGAGCGTCAACGCTTACTGTGTAGTAAGTTTGCTTGAAGTTCACAATTTGAGTCTGCTTCTCACCCTTGTGTACTGCATCGAAATCAATCTTCAGCGGTACGCCAATCTTTGCAAAATCAGCACCAAACTTAGCTTTGAGCTGGTTCATGCTCTGTGCGCTTGCGGAATCATACTGCATACGAGCTGCCACATGATGGCTTGCTGCATATTGTGCATTCCACTTAGAAACTAAGCCGTTAACTGCTGAAGTAACGGAGCTCTTGGTTGGATGCTGCACAGTTACAGCACTCTCGCCGCCATGGAAGCCTGGCAAATCAATGCTCAAAGTTAATGGAGCACGATTTGCTGAAATCAAGCTTGGCATGTTATCCATCAAATTCTGGTCAGCGCGGAATAATGCACCAGGATATACGCGATCATTGTTGGCGGAAGTTACCGACAAGTTTGAAGTTGTATTTGTGATGTTCTTCTTCTGGTGTTCAACAACAACGAATTCGCCGTTATTGTTGAAGCTGTCGCTGGAGAATTTATTGTTAATTGTTTCGCCGTGACGTGCGAGAATATTTGTTTTATCGTAATGCAAATCCCACAAGTAGTTGTTCAGCGAGTCCTTGCTAGCTGCGCAAGATGCAGCTGGATCCGAAGGTTTTGCAGAAGAATCTGCCATTGCTGGAACTGCTAAGCATTGTGGAATAATAGTCGCGCCCGCGAGCAACAACATTGCTGCATTACGGTAGAACTTTGTGCTCTTCATATGTATCCTTCAATTTTTATTAGATTTTATTTCAAATTATTTTTTCAGTGAGATGCTGCAAATACGTGCTTCAGTGCATATATATGCTTCAGTGCATCAGCTTCAGCTTCTCACATCACATGATTATTACACACTTTTTATTTATGTGATAATTGTTTAAAATAATTTTTTAAGTTTCAAACAAAAGTTTAAATAATGCTGAAATACCAACACTTTTTGGTTACGTCAGTTTTGTCGTTTCGGCGTGTTGACAGGTAAAATGAGCGGATTTTACGTATTTTGATTTGTGATAATTTTGTGAAAATATAGGCAAAATATCTGTTCAAATATTATTTAGTGTTACGCATGAGCTTTTTAATTTCTGCAGTCTTAAAAAATTAATTCCTAACACTTTCTCAATAAAACAAAAATAATCAACAAATAACTCTAATAAAGCTTTTATCCACATTGCTTTTTTCTACTAACGAAGGTCACGTATCACACATATAGTTGAGGTTATGCCTACATTCACACGCGAAGAAATTGAGCATTTGGGCGTTTTGTCCCAGATTGCTTTAAGCGACGAAGAAATCAGTCGCTTGCAAGGCGAATTAAACGTCATTGCAGAATCTATTAATAAAGTGCAGGAAGTTGCTGGCGAAGATGTGCCGCCTACTGCAAATCCAGTTCCTTTGGAAGCTTATTTGCGCCCAGATGAGCCTGCTACACCTTTGACTCAAGAAGAAGCTCTTTCTGGTGCTCCTAAAAGTGAGTCTGGCATGTTTGTAGCGCCTCGAATTTTGGGGGAGGAATAAAACATGACTAATACTCAAGATTTAGTAAAACTTTCTGCTGCCGATATGGCAAAGGCTGTGAAAGCTAAAGAAGTTTCTAGCCGCGAACTTGTTGAAGCTCACTTGGCAGTCATTGAGTCTGCAGAGCCAGAAATTAAGGCATTCTTGCATGTTTCTGCAGATATTGCTCTTGAGCAGGCAGATGCTTTTGATGCCAAGAATGCTAAGGGCGAGACTGAAGGATTGCCTGAGTTGGCTGGTGTGCCAATTGCAATTAAGGACATGATTGTCACTAAGGGCATTCCTACTACTGCAGCATCTAAGATTCTCGAAGGCTGGGTTCCACCTTACGATGCTACTGTTATTGAAAAGCTCAAGGCAGCTGGTATGCCAATTCTTGGCAAGACTAATTTGGATGAGTTCGCTCAAGGTTCTTCTACAGAGCATTCGGCTTATCAAACTACTTGCAATCCTTGGGATACTGAGCGTGTTCCTGGCGGTTCTGGCGGCGGCTCTGCAGCTGCGGTTGCTGCATTCGAAGCTCCTATTGCTTTGGGTACAGATACTGGTGGCTCTATTCGTCAGCCAGGTGCTTTAACTGGTACAGTCGGCGCAAAGCCAACTTACGGTGGTGTTAGCCGTTTTGGTGCAATCGCTATGGCAAGCTCTCTCGACCAGATTGGACCTGTTTCTCGTACCGTTCTTGATTCTGCGCTTTTGCAGGAAATTATCGGCGGTAACGATAGGCGCGATTCCACTTCGATTCCAGCTCCTGTTCCTCCAATGGCTCAAGCTGCTCGTGAGGGCGCTCGCCGTGATTTGAAGGGCTTGAAGGTTGGTCTCGTTAAGGAGCTTAGTGGCGATGGTTTCCAGCCAGGCGTTGAAGCACGCTTTAATGAAGCTGTGCAATTGCTTAAGGATATGGGTGCAGAAGTAACAGAAGTTTCTTGCCCTCATTTCCCTTATTCTTTGGCTGCTTACTACATTATTATGCCTTCAGAAGTTAGCTCTAATTTGGCTCGCTATGACGGCATGCGCTACGGTTTGCGCGTGATGCCGCCAGCAGACAAGCCTCAGACGGCCGCAAATATGATGGCTGCAACTCGTGAAGCTGGTTTCGGTGACGAAGTAAAGCGTCGTATTATTCTCGGTACTTACGCGCTTTCTGCTGGCTATTACGACGCATGGTATGGTTCTGCACAAAAAGTTCGTACACTTATTATTCGCGATTTCGAAGAAGCGTTTAAGAAAGTAGATGTTCTTATTTCTCCAACAAGCCCTACAACGGCATTTAAGTTTGGTGAGAAGATGGATGATCCACTTTCTATGTACATGAACGATATTGCTACAATTCCTGCAAACATGGCTGGAGTTCCTGCTTTGAGCCTCCCTGCTGGCTTAAGCGACGACGGTTTGCCTGTTGGCATTCAGATTATTGCTCCGCAATGCCATGATGAAAAGATGTACAAGCCTGCAGCAGCGTTGGAAGCAGCGCTCGAAGAGCAGTGGGGCGGCCCAATCTGGAAGTCGCTTAAAGCTGGTTGGCTCGATTCATTGGCTAAGTAAAGTGAAGTAAAGCTTAAGTAAGAAGGATATCTAATGGCTGAAAAACTTATGAAATATGCCGATGCTGTTGAGCAATTCGATCCAGTATTCGGTTTGGAAACTCACGTTGAGCTTTGCACTCGTACGAAGCTGTTCTGCCCAGCAGAAGTATCTTTTGGTGGAGAGCCAAATACTCAGCTAACTTCTGTAAGCCTTGGTTTGCCAGGCTCTTTGCCGGTTTTAAACAAGACTGCGGTTGATTACGCTATTAAGCTCGGTTTGGCATTGCATTGCGAAATTGCCGAGTGGAGCCAGTTCGCTCGTAAGAACTACTTCTACCCAGATATGCCTCGCGATTACCAGATTTCCCAGTACGATAAGCCTACTAATGGCAACGGTTACTTGGATGTTGAGCTCGAAGATGGCACCGTGTTCCGCGTGCCGATTGAGCGTGCTCACATTGAGGATGACGCTGGTAAGAATACTCACGTTGGTGGTGCTGACGGTCGTATTGAAGGCGCAAATCATTCTTTGGTTGATTACAATCGCGCAGGCGTGCCTTTAATCGAGATTGTAACTAAGCCAATCGAAGGTGCAGGCAGCCGCGCTCCAGAAATTGCTGGCGCTTATATGCGTGCTATTCGCGATATTGTTCGCGCTCTCAACATTTCCCACGCTCGCATGGAGCAGGGCAATATGCGCGCTGACGTGAACGTTTCGCTTCGCAGAAAGCCAACCGATCCATTTGGTACGCGCTCTGAAACTAAGAATGTGAACACATTCCGTGGAATCGAAAAGACGCTCCAATATGAGATTCGTCGTCAGGCTGCTATTTTGAGCGAAGGCGGCGAGATTTTGCAGGAAACTCGTCACTGGGATGAGGCAACTCAGACTACTGCTGGCGGTCGTGTGAAGTCGGATGCTGACGATTATCGCTACTTCCCAGACCCTGATTTGGTTATGCTTCACATCACTAAAGAGCATATTGAGCGCATGAAGGCAGAAATGCCTGAAATGCCTCGCGAGCGCCGTAACCGTTTGCAAAGCGAATGGGGTGTTAGCGATCTTGAAATGCGCGATATTTTGAACGCGGATGCTCTTGATTTGGTTGAAGAAACCGTTAAGTCTGGCGCAACTGCAGCAGGTGCTAAGAAGTGGTGGCTTGGTGAGCTTGCTCGCGAAGCAAACACTCGTGGCGTGACTTTGGAAGAATTGCCTATTACTCCGCAAGATGTGGCTGAAGTTGAAAAGCTAATTGCAGACGGCAATCTTAACGATAAGCTCGCTAAGCAAACTGTTGCATGCGTTTTGGCTGGCGAGGGTAAGCCTGATGAAGTTGTTAAGAAGCACGGATTCAAGGTTATGAACGACGACGGTGCTTTGGAAGCTGCTGTTGACGCTGCTCTTGCTGCTGATCCTGAAGTTGCAGAAAAGCTTAAGGCTGGAAATATGAAGCCGATGGGTGCAATTATTGGTGCTGTTATGCGTGCAACTAAAGGTCAGGCTGATGCTAAGGCTGTTACTAAGATTGTGATGGCAAAAATCAAAGGCTGAAAAGTGCTGTAAAAGCTGAAAAATTTAATATTTGATAACGCCAATGTATAAATGCAAAAGCGTAATCAATATTCAAAAGTAAGTGCTGCGTACTTGCTACATATTCAAATCAAATTTGTTTGTGTAGCAGGTGCGCAGAATTTACTATTTATCGACATTGCAAGGCATTTTTCGTCTTCTGGATTATCATATATTATGCGACATGAGAATTATGCGAAGGGCTTAATTTTCAAAGGCACAATACAAGTAGGTGACTATGCAACAAACCAATGATGGTGTTATTAACTCTCGCGAGTTACCAAAATCTATAGTAATTCCTCAAATTCGTGGAGAGATGGCGCTCCTTCGTCCAGCTACGTGCGATGATTTGCAAAGAATGGATGATTTGTGCGCATTCGATGGTGCTGCAGTTATTACTGGAAAGGATGCTAATTCAGAGCGTTCTATGGTTCATTCGTGGGTTGAGAGATCAATGCAATGGACTAAAGATAATCTTATTGGCGAAAATCCTTCTGAATCTTGTCGTTTTGCTGGCGATGTTCAATTGCGTCACACTATTGCATGGGCGATTGTTCCTGATGTTTTGGATGATTCAAATAATGCTGCTGGTGACATTATTGGCATGATTTTCCTTATAGATATTGACGGATGGTCTCGCAGTGCTCGAATTCAAGTTGTTTTAGGCAAAAATTATCGAGGAAGAGGCTATTCGCGCGACGCAATGCCTAGAGTTATGACTTATGCTTTTGCATCAGAGCCGACTGGTCTAGGGTTGCATAGAATTTGGGTGGGAGTTCCGGCAACTAATACTCGCTCACTTTCTGTGTATCAATCTCTTGGATTTGTAAAAACAGGCACTGCGCGCGACGCATTATGGGATGCTCAAAATCAAAAATATCAAGATTTTGTTGTAATGGACACTCTTGTAGATGAGTATGATGCAATTCGCTCGCTAGATGCGTTTGGTCTACACGTTATTGAAGAAAATCCTGGTGTAGTTGAAGCTTTGAGCGCGCATGAGCATTCTGTGGCTATACCTGTGCATCGTGATAATCTTGATGAAGCATGGCCGTACAATGCAAACGTCTCTGAAGGAAGTTCATCAAAAAAAGCTTGGTGGCGCATTATAGGTCGTGGACGCAATCGTAATACGGAAGGTAAGTAATGAGCGCCGAAGATCTCGACAACTATGAAACCGATGCAGAACTTGCGTTATACAAAGAATACCGTGATGTTATTAAGCTTTTTACTTATGTTGTAGAAACAGAGCGACGATTTTATTTAGCCAATAAAGTCGATTTTAATGTGCGTTCAGCAGGTCAGGATGTTTATTTTGATGTTCAACTTACGGACGCTTGGGTATGGGATGTTTACCGCCCTTCGCGTTTTGTTAAAAATGTACGAATAGTGACTTTTAAAGATGTAAATGTTGAAGAAGTACAGAAAACAGACATTGACATTCCTGAATCTATCGCGTGATGCGCGTATGCTCAATAAGGATATATAGAAATTGCTTACCTAGCACGCAAAGTGTTTTCGTAAAAATTTGATGTATTAAGATGGAGGACAAGTGACGGATACACAATCCCCAAAGGAATCTGTGGTAATTATTGGTGGCGGTCCGGCAGGGTTGACGGCAGCCTGGGAACTCGTTAAGGATGGCGGATCTAGCCGCTACGACGTAACAGTACTCGAAGCCACGCGTGAATTTGGCGGTATTTCGCGTACTGTGAAGTATAACGGCAATCGTATGGACATCGGCGGTCATCGTTTCTTCTCAAAAGATGACCGTATTATGCAGTGGTGGCGTGAAATGCTGCCTCTACAGGGTGCGCCTTCATATGACGATAAAAAGCTTGGTCGTCATCACGATTTGGAAGCAGGTGGACCTGATCCTGAAGTTGAAGATGAAGTGATGTTGAAGCGTCATCGCGTTTCTCGTATTTTCTGGAATCATCATTTCTTTGATTATCCAATTTCTCTTTCTGCAGCAACCTTGCGCTCTATGGGCTTTATTTTGACAATGAAGGTTGGCTTCAGCTATTTGTGGTCTATGATTCACAAGTTGCCAGAAACTAATCTCGAGAACTTCTACATTAATCGTTTCGGCAAGAAGCTTTATTCCATGTTCTTTGAGGGTTATACCGAGAAGCTTTGGGGTAGGCATCCAAGCCAGATTTCTGCCGATTGGGGTGCTCAGCGCGTTAAGGGTTTGAGCATTGTGGAAGTGTTGAAGAACGCTTTTTCCAAGCTTTTCCCTAAGAAAAAAGGCAAGAAGAAGGAAGTAGAAACCTCATTAATTGAGGAATTCTGGTATCCAAAGCTTGGTCCTGGTCAGTTATGGGAAACTGTTGAGCGTCGTTGCCGCGAAAACGGTGCTACTGTGCGTACAGACGCAAAGGTAGTTGCTATTAAGCAAGCAGACGGAAAGATTTCCAGTGTTGTAGTTGAAGATGCAAATGGAGAGCGTTCAGAATTGCACGCCGACCAGTTTATATCTTCTATGCCAATTAAGGATTTGGTAGCTGCTCTTGAGCAGGGTGCAGATGGTGACGAAAAAGCTGAAGTTCCAGCAGAAATGCAGCGCGTTGCCAAAGGTTTGCCTTATCGCGATTTTGTGACTGTAGGCTTGCTTGTTAAGCGCGTGCGTCTGCGTAATACTACTACTATTCCAACGCTTGGTAATCCTCCTATTGTTCCTGATTGCTGGATTTACGTGCAGGATCCTGGATATAAAGTCGGACGTTTGCAAATCTTCAACAACTGGAGCCCATATCTCGTTAAGGATGTCGATAACACCGTTTGGATTGGTCTTGAGTACTTCTGCGAAGAAGGCGACGACTTCTGGAATATGAGTGATGATGATGCTCGCAAGATGGCTATTGACGAGTTGACTCGTATGCAGGTTATCAATGGTGAGGAAGACGTTCTTGATTCTCATCGTGAGCGAGTTCCAAAGGCATATCCTGCTTACTTTGACACATACGCTCAGATGCCTGAATTGATTGATTATCTTGATGGCTTCGGCAATTTGTATTGCGTTGGTCGTAATGGACAGCATCGTTACAATAACCAAGATCATTCAATGGCAACTGCTATTGAGGCTGTAGAAGATATCCGAACTGGAGAAACTTCTAAAAAGAACGTGTGGTCTGTTAATACTGAAAAGTCGTATCACGAAAAGAAGTAGTAATTAATTTTCGTATAAATTTGAGCGTTTGATTTTAAAGCGCAAATAATTTAGCGATATAGCGTCAATAATACTGGACATTGCCCATGTTATTGGCGCTTTTTGTTTATTCTAATATCGCTTTAAAAGCTTTATAAAAATTGTAATAAAAATACTAAATACTATGGCGCGCCGCGTTGTACAGCGTCGTATAGCTGTAGTAGCATACATAATGTTCGTTGTTATGTGCATATGAATTGTTATGAAATAGCAGCGAGTTCGTGACGGATTTTTCCGTAATCTTCCATGTAAAGACTTGCCGGGGCTCTATTCCGTGTGAGTTAAGGAAAGGTAAAATTGTGGCAACAGGCCAGAATCTTGAAAAAATGAAGCTTTCAGAATTGAAAGATCTTGCGAAACAAATGGGCTTGCGCGGAACATCTACAATGCGTAAGCCTGAGTTGGTGGCTACACTGACGGCTGCTCGTAATGGGGGAGAAGCGCCTGCAGGTGTAAGTGTTCGTGTTCCTCGTGATGTTGTGAATGCTAATAAAACTGCAGATATTAGTACAGATATAGAAGATGCTGAATCGTCGAAAGACAATAGTGATTTAGAAGCGTTAGAAGGTTTGGTTCCAAATACTACTTCAGATCGTCGCTATAGAGACGAAGAAGATTTTGGGAATAAAAATTATCGACGCGATGCGAATCGTAATAATACATTCCAGCGTCGCCGTTCTTCAGAAGATCGTGATGATAATCGCGATCGTAGAGAAGATGGCATGGATTCGCATGAGTTGGATCAAATTTTGGCAACATTGCCTGGCGAAGATTCTCATGCAGAGGGTGAACCGCGTCGTCAGCGTGTAGCTTCTCGTGACTTTGATAGAGAAGAACAGCAAAATCGTACTGATCGTTTCCAACGCCGTATGCGTGGTCGTGTGCGTGATTACGATGAGTCTCGTTCAGATTATTCAGATAGACAAAATCGTTCAGAACGCATGGATCGAGTAGAACGTGACGATCGTGATGAACGTCGTGCTGAGCGTGGAGAACGTCAAGATCGTAATGATCGTAATGATCGCAATGTTCGTCTTGATCGCGATGCCCGTGATGCGCGCGATGCTCGTGAAGAGCATGAGTTACGCGAGCCTCGTCGTGAAGAGCCTCAGGAAGAGCTCGTGCCAGTAGCTGGAATTGTTGATGTCTTAGAATCTTACGCATTCGTGCGCACTTCTGGTTATTTGCCTGGTCCTAACGATGTTTATGTTTCAATGAGCCAAATTAAAAAATATGGCTTACGCAAAGGTGATGCAGTTCAAGGCTCCATTCGTGCTCCTCGCGAAGGCGATCGTCGAAATCAGCGTCAAAAGTTTGTTCCTTTGCAAACAATCGATAGCATTAATGGAATGAGCGTTGAAGAAGCTCAATCTCGTCCGCAATTTGCTAAGTTGACGCCGTTATATCCGCAGGAGCGTTTAAAGCAAGAAACTACTCCGAATCGCATGTTGGGACGCGTTATTGATTTAGTTGCCCCAATTGGTAAAGGTCAGCGCGGTTTGATCGTGTCTCCGCCAAAGGCTGGTAAAACCATTACTCTTCAGAATATTGCAAATGCAATTACTACAAATAATCCTGAAGTGCATCTTATGGTTGTTCTTGTCGATGAGCGTCCAGAAGAAGTTACCGACATGGAACGCACTGTACAAGGTGAAGTGATTTCTTCTACATTTGATCGTCCTGCAACGGATCATACTACTGTTGCTGAGCTTGCTATTGAGCGTGCTAAGCGTTTGGTTGAGCTTGGCCAGGATGTTGTGGTTTTGCTTGATTCTATGACTCGTTTGGCTAGAGCCTACAATATTGCAGCTCCTGCTTCTGGTCGTATTCTTTCCGGTGGTGTTGATGCTCAAGCGTTGTACCCACCAAAGAAGTTCTTCGGTGCTGCTCGAAATATTGAAGACGGCGGCTCTTTGACGATTATTTCTTCTGCATTGGTTGAAACCGGCTCTAAGATGGATGAAGTAATCTTCGAAGAGTTTAAGGGCACTGGAAATATGGAATTGCGCTTGAGCAGAGATTTGGCTGATAAGCGTCTCTTCCCAGCAGTAGATATTAATGCTTCTGGAACTCGTCGCGAGGAGTTAATTACTCCAGCTGCAGATTTGCCAGTTATTTATCGTTTGCGCCGTCTTTTTGGTGGTCTTGAGGCAGAGCAAGCATATCAGACTTTGATTCCTCGATTGAAGAAAACTGCTTCAAATCGTGATTTCTTAACTGCTATAACTCAACAAACTGGCACTGCTACGAATAATTCTTCTTCTACGACTGTTGCGTAGTTTTTATTTCGTAAGGAATTAAAATTATTGCCCTTTGGATTATCTACCAAGGGGCAATAATTTTATTTATATTTATTAATATTTATTAATAACTAATACTTTATGCAGCATGTAAAGCTTGTTGCGCAAGTGCAAATTTGCTCATTCGAGCTACGCCTTCTTTAAGTTCTTCTGCTTTTCCAGCGTAAGATAGTCGCACGAATCCGCTTCCTTCTGCGCCAAATGCTTCTCCTGGCACAACAGCAACTTTTTCTTCATCTAAAAGTTTTTTGCTAAATTCTTCTGAACTTAAACCAGTTGGTCGAACGTCAACAAAAACGTAGAATGCACCTTGAGGCTCTATAAGACGCAATGCATTGCAATTTGCCAATCCGTCTATAACAAGCTGACGTTTTGCGCGATATTCTTCTCTCATTTCGCGCACGTGATCTTGCGGTCCTGTTAATGCAGTTACGCCGCCATATTGCGCGGTAGAATTTACAGAAGAATGCATCATTTCTGCAATTTTGCTGGTTTGCTCAATAACTTGGCTTGGTGCAAGAATATATCCAATTCTCCAGCCTGTCATTGCGTAAGTTTTCGATAAACTTTCTACAATAATTGTTCGTTCGTGCATCCCTTCAGCTGCTGCAATAGATGGCGCTACAGCATTTCCGCAAGGTTCAGTTTCTGGATTGCTTGCGAATACGAATGGATGGTAGACTTCGTCAGAAATTACCCAAAGATCAAATTCTTGGCATAATTTTGCAACTTCTTCGAGTTCTTCTGCGGTTGTTACAGCACCAGTTGGGTTGCATGGAGAATTGATAATGATGGCTTTAGTGCGCGGTGATATAGCTTTGCGTATTTCTTCCGCATTAATATGCATTCCATGTTCTGGCTTAAGTGCTACAGTTACTGGAATTCCTTCGCACATTAGAACTTCTGCATCGTACGACGTGAAGTATGGAGATGGAATAATGACCTCATCTCCAGGGTCTATTACTGATTTAATAGCTAAATATAATCCAATAGTAGCGCCGTCAACGGCTTGAATTTCTGTGTCTGCGTCGTAGTTTAGACCTTTTACTCTATTCGTATAATTTGCAGCTGCCTTGCGAAATTCTGGTATGCCTAAAACGTCTGTGTATTTTGTTTTTCCTTCTCGTAATGAGTTGCATGCAGCTTCAACAATGTGTGAGGAAGCAGTTTCGCCTGGCTCTCCTAGGCATAGTGAAATAGCGTCTGGTATTTGTTCTACACGGTCGAATACATCTCTAATACCTGAACGAGGTATTGAAATTGCATGTTTCGCTACTTTTGCCATGCTGTGCTCCTTTTTGATTGTTGGTTTTGATTATAGTTTTGCTTTGTTTTATAAGAATAATTTTTAAAGGTTATAGGTTTCGTTTATACGCTTATTATGCGAATTGTACAACACTATTCCTGATGATGTTAAAAGAAAAAATTATTTTTAACGTAATAATTTGTATTTTTTTATTATTTTTTGAATAAATTTGTTCTTTTTCTGTAAAAAATACTGTACCATAAAAGTGACTGCAATGTGGCGCTACATAGATTCGTTTTGGATTCTCGATTCAGCGTCGACTGGAGAATGGAGGACGTATGGCTGGAAATCCTCATAAAGCTGAAGCTAGTATAGCTATGGATTCAACTGATGCAATCATTGTTGATATTCTCGAACACGATGGTCGAGCGACGTTAACTCGTTTGGCGAAGGCCTCGGGTTTGTCTGTTTCTGCAGTTCAATCTCGAGTGCAAAAGCTTGAGCGTAAAGGTGTTATTACCGGTTATCGCGCATTAATTGATTATGAGCGCCGTGGTTTACCGGTAAGTGCATTTGTATCTGTTACACCGCTTGATTTTGGTCAGGAAGCTACAATACCTAATAAATTGCGTGATATTTCTGGTATTGAAGCTTGCTATTCGATTACTGGTAGTCCAAGTTTTATGCTGGTAGTGCGTGTTGCTACGCCAAGCAAATTAGAAGAACTTATTAATACCATTCATCGCATAGTTCCTGTCAGTACAGAAACAACTATGGTTTTGCAAACATATTTCGATTAAACGCCTTTTTGATATGTGTGATTTTTCTGAAACAACGGTTGACGCGCACGATACATCTCTTACAACATGTTGCAAAGTTGCTTCCGAAGAGATTATCGTGTTGCGTCAATCTGTTGATAATTTTGATAATGCAATAATTGCGCTGCTTGCTGAGCGGTTTAAAACTACGAAACGAATTGGTGAATTGAAGGCTAAAGCTGGATTTGCTCCTGAGGATTCTAAAAGAGAGCAGCAGCAAATAGAAAGTTTGCTAAATATTGCGAAAAATGCCGGATTAGATTCTTCGATTGCGTTGAAATATCATGAGTTTGTTGTTACTGAGGCTAAGAAGCGTCATAAGCAAATGCAATCTTGAGATTAGATATTTCTGTTATTTTAATTGCGTTGAAATATGGAATCACAATCAGTTTGTAGATTTTGAAGATAGATTTTCGCATACCAGTATGTAATGTTTTTGTGCATATGCGTGGCTATCTGAGTAATAAAGGCGGATAATACAAGTATGACTATTGCAACTGTTGAACGTTATGCGCATATGCTTGATGCTGCAAGTCGAGGTGGCTACGCATACCCTGCTATCAATGTTACTAGTACTCAAACTCTTAACGCAGCACTACAGGGATTTGCTCAAGCTGAATCTGATGGTATTATCCAAGTTTCTGTCGGTGGTTCTGCTTATTTTTCAGGTCAATCTCTTAATAATCGTGTTGTTGGTTCAATAGCATTTGCAAAGTTTGCGCACGAAGTGGCAGCTCAATATCCTAATATTACTATTGCGCTTCATACAGATCATTGCGCTGAGCAATATTTAGATGATTGGATTAAACCACTAATTTCTTATGAAGCAGAACAAGTCAAAAAAGGCGAAGAACCGTTATTCCAGTCGCACATGTGGGATGGTTCAACAGTGCCTTTGCAACATAATCTAGATGTTGCAGAACAGTTGCTTGAAGCTTCGCAAAAATCTCGCACAATTCTTGAAATTGAGATTGGTGCTGTTGGCGGAGAAGAAGACGGGCATCGTGCTGATATTGACGAAAGATTATATTCTACGCCTGAAGATGCTTTGCGCGTTGTAGATAAGCTTGGTTTGGGTGAGCGCGGTAGGTATATGGCAGCGTTTACTTTTGGCAACGTTCATGGAGCGTATAAACCTGGCGTTGTAAAATTGCATCCTAAATTATTGCAAGAAATTCAAAAAACCGTATATCAGAACTATCAAAATATTTGTGATACTCGCACCTTTGGTGCTTCTAAAAAGCCGTTCCTGCTTGTATTTCATGGCGGATCTGGTTCTACTGCTCAAGAGATTGCTGAAGCTGTGCGTTACGGCGTAATTAAAATGAATATAGATACCGACACTCAATACGCTTTTACTCGTGCAATTGCTGGTCACATGTTCAGCAATTATGATTCTGTTCTTAAAATAGACGGAGAAGTTGGCGAAAAGAAGTTATATGATCCTCGATCTTGGGGTCGTGAAGCCGAAAAAGCCATGGCTCAGCGTGTAGTAGAAGCCTGTGTGCAGTTAGGTTCTGCTGGTAAAGCACTGAAATAGTAAAATTTTTTAATTTTATATATTTCTTTTTCTTATTCGGTAGGGGCATAGAGATAGGCTTAACAGGTAAGAATTGTGCTTATTTGAGCAGCGTTAGCTCAAAAATGGAGGTGCGGCATGCCTGGTATTGTGCTTATTGGAGCTCAATGGGGTGACGAAGGTAAAGGCAAAGCAACAGATTTAATTGGTTCAAAGGTTGATATTGTCGCACGTTTTAATGGCGGTAATAATGCTGGACACACTGTTGTTGTTGGCGATAAATCTTATGCATTACATTTACTTCCAAGCGGAATTATCAGCCCTAATGTTACGCCTGTAATTGGTAATGGTGTTGTTGTTGACCCAGAGGTATTACTTGAAGAAATCGATGCTTTGGAATCTCGCGGTGTAGATTGCTCGCGCTTGCTTGTGAGCGAAGCTGCGCATGTTATTACTCCGTATCATCGAGTTATTGATAAAGTAACTGAGCGTTTTCTTGGCAAACACAAGATTGGCACGACTGGTCGTGGTATTGGACCTACTTACGCGGATAAAATTAATCGTGTTGGTATTCGAGTGCATGATTTATTTAATGCTGATCACTTGCGCGACAAAGTTGAAGCAAGTTTGCATCAAAAGAATCAAATGCTTGTAAAACTTTATAATCAACATCCTATTGATATTGATGCAGTTACTGCTCAACTTGTGGAGCTTGGCAAACGTTTGAAGAAATATGTTGCTGATACTTCATTAGTATTGAATAAAGCAATGGACGAGGGTAAGACTGTGCTGTTTGAAGGCGGACAAGCAACAATGCTTGACGTTGATCATGGCACTTATCCATTTGTAACTTCTTCAAACCCTACTGCTGGTGGCGCTTGCACGGGTACTGGTGTTGGTCCTACTCGTATTACGCGCGTAATTGGAGTAGCAAAAGCTTATATTACTCGTGTTGGTGAAGGTCCATTCCCAACTGAACTTTTGGATGAGCAGGGTGACTGGTTGCGTGAGCAAGGTCATGAATATGGTGTTACAACTGGTCGTCCTCGTCGTTGTGGATGGTTTGATTCTGTAGTAAGCCGTTATGCAACTCGCGTAAATGGTTTGACGGATATTGTTCTTACTAAGCTTGACGTTTTGACTGGTTTGAAGGAAATCCCAGTTTGCGTAGCTTATGATGTGACTTTGTCTGATGGCACAGTTCAGCGTATGGAAGAAATGCCTGTAGATCAAGCATTGTTTGCTTCTGCGAAACCAGTATACGAGATGCTTCCAGGCTGGAATGAGGATATTTCTCAAATTCATAAGTTTGAAGATTTGCCTCAAAATACGCAAAGTTATGTAAAGCGTTTGGAAGAGCTTTCTCATTGCCGTATTTCTGCTATTGGAACTGGTCCGCAGCGTGATCATATCATTAGTGTTCACTCACTAACTGACTGAAATCGTTTATTATTTTATGATCAAATTAGCAAAACGGCACTTCTCAATTGAGAGTGTCGTTTTGGTTTATGACGGTAATTTCAAAAAGAGTGAAAATGAGTAAAATAAGCGGAAAAAATAAAAAAAATAATTGCCGATTATACTTTTTAGTTTTTATTGGTGGTACATGTGGAGCTTTCGTGCGCGCAGTAATTTCTTCTTATGCGCACACTATTCACCAAGTAGACGGACAATCATTTATATTTGGTCAGCTTACTTTAGGCACTTTCTTGTCGAATATGATTGCGTGCTTTATTTTCGCTCTTGTTACTGCAATATCTGTTAAAGCGTTATCTAAAGAAAAGCAAACTTTGTATAAATATGCGCTAGGAACAGGATTTTGTGGCGGATTGTCTACTATGTCTACTTTCGCGTTTGAAAGTGCAATGTCTTTTATGGCTCCACGCATGACGCTTGTTGTTTTGGGCATGCTTTTTTCGCTGCTTTTTGGCGTTTTTATGGCTTTTGTTGGTAATTGGGTTGGAACAGGAATTGCGAATTGCATGAACAAAAAGCAAAGTCGATCTGTTGCGGAAGCTAATACTAAGGTGATGAAGTGATGAATTCTTTATACGTTTTTATTATGTTTATTTTGCCTTGCTTTTTTGGCGGTTTAGGTGCTGTTTTAAGATGCGCAATGACTAAAAAAATTTCAGCTGCCTACAAAAGCGAAGTTCCAGTTGCAACGCTATTTATCAATTGCATTGCTTCATTTGCTATAGGTGTTGTATCTAATGTTTTCATGGTTGCAGCTGCAATATGTGGAGTACGTTTTGCTTATTTGATGATTTTGGGATTTTTAGGTGGATTTTCCACGTTTTCTACTGCAATTTTTGAAGGTGTGGATCTTATTCAAAGAAAGCGCATAAAAGATGGAGTGTTCTTGCTTTTTGCAGAACTTATTGTCCCATTCTTTGCTGCTTCTGTTGGGTATATTGTTTCGCAAATATTGTTACTGTACGTAATTTAGTATTTAGAAGTTAAGTGTTGTGCGCAGAATCGAGTTGTAGTGAAGTTTAAGAATGCATTGAGCTTTTTGAGTAATAAGTTAAAGCAAATATCAAAAACTTTTTGCCAGCTTCGTTGGAAAGTAATATTAGCTGGAATATTTGTCGGCGCTGTTTCTGGTTCATTAGTAGCTTCTTACAGGCTTGGTATTGAACACGGTACGGATTTTGCGCGTTGGATGTATTTACAAATCCGGCATAACGTATGGTGGATTTTGCCATGCTTAATTTTTGCTGTAATTGCAGGTCTAATTATTGGCTGGATGAGTCGTAAAGAGAGTATGGCTTCTGGAAGTGGTATTCCTCAAGTCGTGGGCTATGTTAATCGCGGTTTGAATATGCGATGGCACACGATTCTGCCAGTGCGTTTTGTTGGCGGTTTACTTGGTTCTTTATTTGGATTGTCTCTTGGACGTGAAGGTCCATCTATTCAAATAGGTGCATGTGGTGCTCAGATGTTGTCTCGAATTTTACGTAAAGGTAGGCGTGACGATATTAAAGAGCATTATGTGGTAACTGCTGGAGCTGCAGCCGGTTTATCTGCTGCGTTTTCTGCGCCACTTTCTGGAGTTATGTTTGCTATGGAGGAGATTCAGCACGGCTTAACTTCAATTGTTCTTATAGGAGCTGCTGCAGCTGCTTTATGTGCTGATTTTGTTTCGCAAACTTGTTTCGGATTGCGTCCAGTTCTTGATTTTGGTCAGATTCCAGATTTGCCAATGAACTTGCATATTTGGCTTATTCCTCTTGGTATTTTTGCAGGTTTTGTAGGCTCGCTAATGAATCGTTCGTTACTTGGTTTGCAAACATTATACGGATATTTGCCAAAGTGGATTCCTGTTGCTGTTGCTTGCCTAATTGCAATACCAGTTGGCTTGTTCCTGCCTGAAGTTCTTGGTGGCGGATCTAATTTAGTGCAACTTTCTGAATATGGAAAAGCAAGTCTTGTAATGCTTTGTTTGCTATTTGTGGCAAAAATGTTGTTTACTTCTACGAGTTTTGGCTGTGGCGCTCCTGGTGGTATTTTTATGCCGATTCTTGCCGTAGGTGCGCTCGCAGGTGGTGTTGCTGCGCGCTGTATTACTAGCGTTTCAGCATTTGGCATTGATGCAAAATTTGTATCTGTGTTTGCAGTTTGCGTTATGGCTGGCACGTTGTCTGCATCTGTAAAAGCTCCACTCACTTCGATTTTGCTTACTGTTGAAATGTCTGGAACTATGATTCATACGCTCCCAGTTGCAGCTTCTGCATTTATTGCATTGCTTATTTCAGATATTCTAAAAACTAAGCCAATTTATGGTGAGTTACTTGAACGCTATATGAAAGTTAATAAAGATTTAGTATTGCCATCTGTAAATTCTGTAAAATAGATGTTTTTATAGATAATTTTGTGCAATATTTGCTTATTCTTAATATTTCCTGAGCTTTTAACCACATTGCATGAATATTGTTGAAAACTCATTGCTGTATGCGTTTCAATAGACGCATGAGTATGAATATGAGTGTAAGCAACAAATCAATTGGCGTTAAGCAGATTGATAAAAATTATAACAATGGCGAAGCTGTAGGCGCATTTAGAGATGTTAAACGTTATGTTTATCCTCCTCAAGTTGCAGATAAATCTATATACGAATCTGTATCTAATGGTGTAAAAAGCACGCCTTGTATAGCTGACGATCATACTGTTATGACTCTTTTGCCTAAGAGTTCTCAAGATGTGGAGAGTTTTCAAAATACTGAGCGCTCGCAAGATATTTCTATTAAGCATAAATCTCGTATGTTTAATAATGCTGAAGAAGATAATTTTATTGCGCGTGATTCTTTAGATCCGTTGCCTAAAAATATTTTGGTTGGAATGTCTGCTGCAGATGGCATTGGGCTAAGTACTTCGCTATCTATTCTTTCTCGCTATATAAGTGAACAAGGTCATAGTGTTGCTCTTGTAGATGCTGATTTGACTCATGGTGGTTTAGACGTTCTGCTTGGTTTGGAATCAGATGAAGGCCGCAGGTTGCAAGAAGTTGATGCTCCTTTAGGTAGATGTGATGGCTATGTGTTGCGCAATGAGCTATTGCATTGGGATAATGTGGATGTTTTAGCATTTTCTCCATGGCATGGTAAGTATCCTGAACCTTGGGTTTTAGAGGCTGCTATTAGAGGTTTAGCTGATGCTGTTGATGTAGTTATTGTAGATATAGGTTCTGGCGAGACTGCTATGAAGTCTTACCGTAATATTCCGCAATTTATTGACAGCGCAACTCTTGCTGCGGTTGAGCTATCTGTGCTCGATTTAGCAAGGCTTAGAGCGTTGCTACAAAAATTAGATACTTTGTGTGATTCTGGCGTAAAGTTTAATAAATTTGCTGTTGTTGGATTGTCTCCTCGCGGTTTAACGCAAAAATCTTATGTTTTAAGTATCGATGAAGCTTCTGAATATTTATCAACTACATTTCTTGGTTCTTTGCAACACGATGCTCGCATGTACACCGACATTATAGGGGGTTACGGTATTCGAAATGTGCCATTTTCAATGAAGGAAACTATGAAACGCATAAATAATTGGCTTATTGGAGATGTTATATCAAATACAAAAAATGCTGTAACTAAATATCGTCGTTCGCAATATCGTCGTTCGAAATATTCAAGAGGTAAATATGATCGTAAATAATATTCGTGATATTGATTTTGGCATTCTGCAGGAATTTGCCAATGATGTAAGAGTCACAGACATGGTTGTAAGTGAGTCCGGTCGTGTGTGGGTAGATTGTGGGCAAGGTCTTAAGGAACGCGCAACTCGAGTTCCGCTTAACAACCCTGCTTTGTTAAGAGAATATGCTGTATGGCTTTGTGCACAATTAGGCAAAAGACTGGATGATGCGTGTCCTATTGCTGATGCTTCAAGTACTTCTGGCATTCGCATACATGCTGTTTTAGCACCACTTGTATCTCAAGGAGCAGCATTGTCAATTCGTTTTCCTTCAATTAATCGTTATGATCTTGTTTCTTTAAGCGAGCAAGGCATGTTTCCAAAAGAATTGTCTTGTATTCTAAGCGTTTTAGTTAAAAAGCGAGCAAATATAATGATCACCGGAAGTACTGGATCCGGGAAAACTACACTTATGAAGGCTTTGTTGGCTGCTGCTGATTGCGAAGATCGTATTGTATCTGTTGAAGAAATTAGAGAGCTTGGCGAGTTGACACAAAATCATGTTTCGTTAAGTGCGCGAGAAGCAAATGTAGAAGGTGTAGGAGAAATTGGATTATCTCAATTAGTAAAAGCAACATTAAGAATGCGTCCGGATCGCATTATTCTTGGTGAATGTCGTGGGGAAGAAATTGCCGATTTATTGAGAGTATTTACTTCTGGTCATAAAGGTGGAATGACAACTCTTCATGCAGATGAAATAGAAAAAGTTCCCGCTCGTCTTATGGCATTAGGGTTATTGGCTGGGTTGGATCCTGCAGCTTTATGTGCTTTAGCTGCTGGAGCATTCGATGTCGTTATTCATGTAGAGAGATCTTCTAACGGGCGTCGAATGATCAAAGAACTCGGTATTTTGCAATACGCTTCTAGCACTTCGTTGCTGTGTGGCGTTCCAGTTTTGCAATTATCTTGTGGAATTGACGGCAGTATTGTAATGAAATTTTTGCCTGCATGGGTTAAGTTTTCAAAGTATTGGAATCTTCCCGAAAATATGGCAAGCGTATGTGTTGACAGTTCAAATAATTAGTAGTCGATTGTGTTGCTTGGAGCGTAAAAATGGATATTGAAGAAGTTCTTGCTGGAATGATTGCTGCATTACGTTCTGGTTCTACTTTTGCAATGATTGTTCACAGTGACTCTAAGTCTCAAAAATGTATTTGCAGTAGTGCAGTTAATACAAAAATTATTTATAAGTGGCTTTATGAACGTTGTTTTCCAAAGAACCGCAATATGAATAAGAATCAACGTCGTCAGCTTGAAAAACATATACATACTGTTTCTGAAAGTCTTATGGCTTCATATGAATTGAGTAATACTCTTGGTTGCGCTATGGCAGAATGTGTGGAAGCTACGGCAAAGTCATATCATGCTCAGAAGCGTGCAGAAGATTTACGTGCTGACGTAGCTGCAATGCCAAAAGCAACAATAAAATTACTTACTGCTCTGCCTATTTTGGCTCTTTTTGCTGGTGAATTACTAGGTGGGCATCCTATTTTGATGTTAATTACAACAGTAAATGGATGGATTTTATTAACAATAGGTGGAATATGTTATGGATTGGGTTTGGTATGGGTTAGTTCTATGTTGCAAATATCTCAGCATGCAATGGATGCTGCTTCGCTGGAAGGATGATTTATGGAATCCACAAAGCAGCTTTTGTTTATCGTTCCATTGTTCGTTGTAATTGTTTGGCAATGGGTGAGTTTGAGATTAGAGTGTGATTCATTAGATAATCGTATGCGTTTTAACAGCAAAATTATGCTAGTTAAATACGAATGGCGTAATTCCAAAGTTTCATATGTAGATCCTCTTCTTGGTTTACATATGATTATTGTTTCACTTCGTAGTGGTGTTGCTATTACTAGGGCTCTTAGTGCTGTTGGGCAAGTGTTTCCTTGTGGTCAAGGCATGTGGCTTTGCTCTGTTTCCAATGCTTTACTTGCAGGAGATACGTGGCATGAAGCATGGTCTTCTACTTATACTAAACAAGATAATTTTGAATTAGAAAATAAATCAAAATTTACTAATCGTAAAAACTTAGATTCTTCAGAAATATTAGCTAGATGGTTAATGACATCTTTAAAAGAATCATGGTGTTATGGTTCATCTCCAGTTCCTGTATTGTCTGCACTTGCTCAACATTATGAGAGAAATATGGCTAATATTGCGAGACAAGAAAGTTCTAGGTTGTCTGTGCGATTGCTGCTTCCTGTTGGATTATGTTTTTTGCCGTCTTTTATATGCATAGGAATTTTGCCAACAGTTATGTCGCTTATGCGCTAGCTTTTTAAAAATAAATTTCTAGAAAAATAAATTAGCTTTTATCCACAATGCAATTTTTTTATTTTCATTCGCAAAACAAGTTGTAATAATATTTCTATCCGAAAATTTCGGATAGTTTGAAGTGAAAGGTACAAGATGATGGTTGGGATAATGCAAAAACTTGTTGCACGATGCTCTGTGTCTATGCTTCAAGTAAATGAACAATTAGTGAATATTGAGTCATGTTTGTGTCAAAAAAGAAAGCTGTACGCTGAAGGTCTTAAAAATAAGGATTCTGGAGCTGTAACAGCTGAGTATGCAGTAGTTATTATTGCTGCCACTGGTTTCGCTGCGTTGCTAGTTGCTATTTTGAAATCAGATACGGTTCGCACAACGTTGACAAATTTAGTGCAAAAAGCATTGAAAATCGGCTAACGGCATGCTTTAGCAGATGAAATGAGCTTATGATGCGGAAAGTTATTGTGTGCAAAAGGTTGTTGCGCAAAATTAGTGATTATGACAGAGGGACGGTAACTGCTGAATTTTCTATTGTTTTGCCTTGCGCATTAATACTGTTATTTGTATTAATTGGCATAGGTAGAGCAGTTGTATGTACTATGAATTGTCATGATGCTGCTGCGCAAGTTGCGTATTATCTTGTGACTCATAAGGACGATAAAGCTGCCGCAAGTATTGTGCAGTCGGTCGCAGGTCAAGGAGCGTCGGTGAAAATAAGTCGTAGCAATAATATGGCGAATATTGTTGTTAAATGTCCTCTTATTCCTGATCCTCTTCATATTTTGCCGCCTCTAGTGGAAAGTCATGTAAGCCAGGTTTTAGTATGAGTAGGCGCAAGAATTTTGTGAAGCATTCAATAAATTTCATTCATAAGCGATGTAAGGGCATTGACTGCGGTTCTGGCACTATGCTTGGCATTATGCTAGTGATCGCAGTCTGCTCAATACTAGTGCTTTCTGCTATTTTATGTAATGTTCTCGGAGCTAAACATCAAGCTTATGCTGTTGCAACTTCCGCTGCTTTATCTGGTGCTTCTGCGTTGCAAAGGATGGAGGATAATGCGTGCGAGGCTGTTGCGCGTACTGTTGCTTCAAGCAATGCTTTTTTGAAATCTTGCAACTCTACTAGTAATGATGTAACTGTTCGTGTTTCTGTTGGGCTGAATATTCCATTTGCTTCTAACGTGGAAGTTTCTGCTAGAGCAGGGCTAGAAGATTGCAATAAGTAGTAAGTAGCAAAAACGAATATAAATATCAGCAGTCGGGTGGCGGCTGCTGATAGTCTTAACTAAGATATATCGGGGAAATAGTTAGGTCGCGGTAGGTTAGGAAACATGGCACTTGCACTGTATCGTAGATATCGTCCTGACACGTTTGATGGTGTTATTGGGCAGGATCAGGTTACCATACCTTTGTCTAGAGCATTAGACCAAGGAAAAATAACGCATGCATATTTATTTTCTGGTCCGCGTGGATGCGGTAAAACAAGTTCTGCGCGAATTTTAGCTCGCTGCATTAATTGCGAAAAAGGACCAACTTCGCACCCATGTGGAGAGTGCCAAAGCTGTAAAGATTTAGCTACTGGCGGTGCCGGTTCTATCGACGTTGTAGAGATTGATGCTGCAAGCCATAACGGTGTCGATGATGCTAGAGAGTTGCGTGAGCGTGCTGGCTTCGCTCCTGCTCGTGACCGTTATAAGATTTTTATTCTCGACGAAGCTCATATGGTTACACAGCAAGGTTTTAATGCTTTGCTTAAGATTGTAGAAGAGCCGCCTGAGCATGTAATGTTTATTTTTGCTACCACTGAGCCGGATAAAGTTATTGGCACTATTCGCTCACGTACACACCATTATCCTTTCAGACTTGTGCCTCCAGAAGTAATGTCTCCATATCTTGAAGATATTTGCAAAAAGGAAGGTATTCTGCCACAGCCGGGAGTTCTTCGTCTTGTTATGCGCGCTGGTGCAGGATCAATGCGAGATACGTTATCTGTGCTCGATCAGCTTATGGTGGGTGCTGTTGATGGTTCAATTTCTTTGGATTCTGCGGTTGCTTTATTAGGTTTTACGCCTAATTCATTGATTAGCGAATTCATTGACGATCTTATTAATCATGATGGCGCTTCGATATACGATGTAGTTCGTCGCGTTATTGTTGGGGGCTACGATACTCGCAAGTTTGTAGAAGATTTATTAGGTAGAGTTCGTGATTTGTTGCTTATGGTATCTGCAGGTCCTAAAGCGGCTTCAAGCTTACTTAATGATGTTTCTCTAGAAGATTTGGAAATATTGAATAAGCAATCTGCAAGCATGACATTGCATGATTTAGCACGTATGGCTCAAACAATTAATGATGCTTTAAGCGCAATGGCTAGTGCAATTTCTCCTCGAATGAATTTGGAAATTTTAGTTGCTCGTTTGCTTGCAGACAGCGAAACTTCAAATACTGTTGCAACTAATTTGCGCATTAATAACGTGCAACAACAAAATATTTCCACTTCTAAGCAGAATATTCAAAATAAAGTATCTTCTGGTGCTCATTTCGTAGGTTCTACAAGCAATAAGAAATATGTTTCTGCAGATAGTGAGAATAATATTACTTCAAATTCTTCGCTACCTTCTGAAACTACAGCATCTCCTATTGCTAAAGCAGAAACGCAATCTGCTACAAACACAAAAGAAATGGAATCTAAAAAAGCGTTTTTAAACGATGCACATAATGCTAATTCAAAGAATGATTCCGTGGATACCGATGCAATGTGGGATAAAGTAGTTTCAAAATTGCCTGATGACGTACGCGAGTATGTAACTCGTGAGTATGTTCCTACAGTGCAACTTACTTCAGCACAATCAGGTCGACAGCGTCTTATTTTGACTTTTAATGAGCCTATGAGTCAACATGCGTTTGCGCTCGCAGTATGCACTACTTCTCCATATGATGGACAAAAAGTGCCAAAAGTAGTAATGAATGAAGTGCATGAGGTGTTTGGAGCGCAAGTAATGATTGCTCCTGCACCAGTTGCTGCTAATGGTGAACAAGTAGAATCTGTTGCTCGAATGGATCCGCAAAAGCTTGCAAAAGTTAAGCGCGATATTTTATTGCGTAAAACTGGTATATCTGCTGGTTTTAGTAATAAAACTGATTCTGATAGCAACGGAATAAATAAAAATCCTATTAAAAAAGAATCTTCGGGTTTTAGTGGCGCTGATGGCTCCGCAGCATCAGTAGCTTCTGAAAATACTGCGGATGAATTAAGTGATATTGCAAATGCGGATGATGATGTTTGGGCAGACATGTCGTCTATGCCTATGTCGGATGTGATTGCAATGCCGGAAAACTCTTCTTCTGAAGAGTCTTCTTCTAAAGACTCTTATACTGAAGATGAGCCTGTGCCTCATGCAGCAGAGATTGCAATACAGAAGAGTTTGCATTCTCATAACCGAGATGAAGCTGTTTCTGGTGTCTTGGATCAAGCTAAACTACAGTCTCAAGTTCAGAATGCAACTAATACTTCAGAATTGTCTGCTGAATCAATTCAGACTACTGTTTCTCCTACGAATGGAGCTACTGCTGACGAATGTTCAATGGATGATGCTTCATTAGAATCAGCAACATCTGTAAGCACTGATGAGCTTAAACAAATTTTTGAAGTTAAATCTGTTGAAGAATTTGTTTCTAGTGATCCTAAAAATCCTAAAAATGCGATTATGAGCGTTAAGAAAAAGCAAGAGGAGTAGTTTACAGTGCATAATTCATCGTCATATGACGGAGCAATTGGTCGCTTAATTGAAGCATTTTCAAAGCTTCCAGGGATTGGACCTAAAGGCGCTCAGCGTATTGCGTTTTACTTACTTTCTTCCTCGGATAAAGATGTACAAGAGCTAATAGACGCAATTAATAACATGAAAGAAAGTGTGCGTTTTTGCGATGTATGCGGAAACGTATGTGAGCAGAGCCCTTGCATAGTATGCGCAGATCCTCGACGTGACCATAGCAAAATTTGCGTAGTTGAAGAACCTAAAGACATTATGAGCATTGAGCGCACTCATGAGTATTCAGGTGTTTATCATGTTCTTGGTGGTGCAATTAACCCAATGGCAAATGTTGGGCCGGGAGACTTAGCAATTACGCAATTACTTGAGCGTCTTAAAGATGAAAAAGTTCAAGAAATTATTCTTGCTCTTGATCCTGATATAGAAGGCGAAGCGACTGTTACGTATTTGGCTCGATTGCTCGATCCTCTAGGAATTAAAGTTACTCGCTTGGCAAGTGGATTGCCTGTTGGTGGAGATTTAGAGTATGCGGATGAGATCACTTTAGGTCGTGCATTTTCTGGTCGTCAATCTGTGTAATTTTGAATATTGTTTTTATGCGCGCATGTCATTATCAATAAATAGGGCATAGTTGGTAGTCTGATATTGAAGCCATTATTTGGCATATCCTGTGCGTTTATCAATTTGACATGAGCGAGGGGTAAAAATTGGCACTTATCGTACAGAAATACGGTGGTTCTTCTGTAGCAGATACAGATTCCATACAACGTGTTGCCAAACGCATTCTTTCTACAAAAGCAGCAGGAAATGATGTTGCTGTTGTAGTTTCAGCAATGGGCGATACAACTGACGATTTAATTGATCAAGCAATGAGTGTAAATACTCATCCTCCTGCTCGCGAAATGGATATGCTTATGACAGCAGGCGAACGAATTTCTATGAGTTTGCTTGCAATGGCTATTCACGCCCAAGGATCTCATGCTTATTCTTTTACTGGTTCTCAAGCTGGATTTATGACAGATACTCAGTTTGGAGCTGCGCATATTCGTGCGGTTAAGCCTGATCGTGTCAGAAGAGCTCTTAGCAAAGGCAGTGTTGCAATTGTTGCCGGGTTCCAAGGAATTAATGAAGTTGGAGATGACACAACTCTCGGTAGAGGCGGTTCGGATACTTCCGCTGTAGCGCTTGCGGTTGCTTTAGGTGCTGATGTATGTGAGATTTACACGGATGTAGATGGAGTATTTACTGCGGACCCACGTATTGTGCCAACTGCAAAACGTATTCCTGTAATCGATTATGATTCAATGCTTGAAATGTCATCTTGCGGTTCGCGCGTGCTTGCGTTGCGTTGTGTTGAGTACGCTCAGCGTTTTGGTATGCCTCTTCATGTTAGAAGTTCATTCTCGCATAGGAACGGAACGCTTATAGTTCCCAATAATATTAATCCGAACGATTTGCCTAATCTGAATTAGAAAATACAAAACTAAATATTAATAAATAATGTCAAATAATCTTCGAGCTTAAGGGCGGTAACAATGGTAAACCATGATATTCTTTCGACTATGGGCGATTTATTTCCTGATTTAGGTCCGGAAACTCCTGTTATTTCTGGCGTTGCTCATGATCGCAGTGAGGCAATGATTACTGTTCGCGGTATTCCAGATATTCCTGGCATGGCTGCGAAAGTATTTACAACTCTTGCAAAAGCAAATGTAAATATTGACATGATTGCGCAAGCAAGTGCTTCTACTGGTACAGCAGATATTTCTATTACTGCTCCAGGAGCGTCGATGGAAGCAGTGCGTAAAGTTCTAGAAGAAGCGCATGATGAATTGAAATTTACTTCTATGGATGTCGTTCCAGTAGTAGGAAAAGTAGCTGTTGTTGGCGTTGGTATGAAAACACATTCAGGATTGGCTGCTACCTTCTTCACTGCGCTAAGTGAGCATGGTATAAATACTTTGATGATTTCTACTTCGGAAATTCGTATTGCTGCCATGGTTCCTGTTGAACAAATTGATGAAGCTGTTCGCGCTTTGCATACTGCTTACGGTTTGGATGCAAGCCAAGTTGAAGCAGTAGTGTACGGCGGAAGCGGGCGCTGAAGCAATTTAAATTATTAAATTATTAAATTATTAAATTATTTGAATTGTAGAATTGTAAAAACTGTAGAAATTATACGTACTTACTTTTAAGGGAGTCTCGATGACAATTATCAACGAAAAAGGCGTGAACGTGGCAGTACTTGGCGCAACTGGCCAAGTTGGTATGGTAATGCGTCGAGTGCTTGACGAGCGCGATTTCCCAATAAAAGATTTACGGTTTATGGCTTCCGCTCATTCTGCTGGCACAGTTTTGCAATATCGTGGCAAAGACGTAGTCGTAGAAGATGTAGAAAAAGCAGATTTGCATGGAATTGACATAGCTATTTTTTCTGCAGGCGGCGGAACTTCAAAAATTTGGGCTCCGAAATTCGCTGAAGCCGGCGCAATTGTAGTAGATAATTCTTCGCAATGGCGTATGCATAACGACGTGCCTTTGGTGGTTGCGGAAGTAAACCCTGAAGATTTAGATACTATTCCAAGAGGAATAGTAGCAAATCCAAATTGCACAACTATGGCTTGCATGCCTGTATTAAAGCCGCTTGCTGATGCTTTTGGATTAAAACGTTTAATTGTTTCGTCTTATCAAGCTGTTTCTGGTGCCGGTCGAGCCGGTGCTTTGCAACTCATGAATGAGGCTCAAGCTGCATTAAACCAAGGAGCAGATAAACTCGTTTTCGACGGTAGTGCAATAGATTTCCCTGAACCTACAAAAGTTGCTCGTACTATTGCTTTTAATGTAGTGCCTTTTATCGGTTCAATAGTTGATGACGAATCTGAAGAAACTGACGAAGAACAAAAATTGCGCAATGAAAGCCGTAAGATTTTGCATTTGCCAAATCTTGCAGCCTCATGCACTTGTGTGCGCGTAGGTGTTTTCACTGGTCACGGCATGAGCGTAAACGCTGAGTTTGAGCACGATGTAACTCCAGACATGGCTCGCGAAGTATTGAGCAAGGCTCATGGAGTCGAGCTTAACGATATTCCTACTCCTCAGCTAGCATCCGGAAAATCTGCAAGTTATGTTGGAAGAATCAGGCAAGACCAAGCAGTCGATGGAAATAAGGGATTGGCACTTTTTATCACTAACGATAATTTGCGAAAAGGTGCTGCATTAAATGCTGTGCAATTGGCGGAAATTATTGCTAAAAAGCGTAATTTTCTAAATTAATTATGGTTATATTGCGCTCGCGATTATGTAAGATTTTGCGTAAACTGGAATTATGTCAATAGCGTCTGAAGAAATACAGCAGCAACTCGATCGTATAGTGGCACTTGGGTATCCAGATGTGGCTGATATGAGTGCCGATGCTTTTCGTAAGTTGGCAAATCCTATATTGTGTGCGCTTGAAAATAGTAGTTTAGGTGCGAATATTTTATTGGTTCCTACGCGTGAATTAGTTTCGCCTGAATCGTTGATTTCTCGTACTAGTATTAATCGCATGGCTGGATTCACCACTATGCCTCCGCGAGATATCATAAGTTTTCTTCCTAAAGACGGGTATGAGTTTCCTGAAGGCCCGTTCTATATAGTTGTCGATCCGCATACTGGCTCATCGTATTTGAATCGAGAGCCTGATGTTGCTCGTAAACTTATTGATTCTGATGAGCGTTTGCCTCTTACGCTGGAAGAAGGGCTTGCTATTGCAACACAACATCCAGATTGGCTTGAAAGCAAGAATGGATTTAATTTGCTTGGTTCGCAAAGCGCAGATGGGCGTGTGCCAAGTATATGGATGAGCCAATGTGCTCCTCGCTTAGGTGCTGTTTGGCCAAATTCTCGTCATACTTGGCTTGGTAATGCATATTGTATGGAAAGATGTGGAGTGTCGTCGCTGAAGTAAGTTAGCGAATTTTGCGCTCATTTAGTAAAATAGTACGAAATATAACGGTAGATAATACAAATAAATAGAAGTTGAATTTTATAGTTTCTCATATTGTGAAGGTGCGTTGTGGCATATATAACTTTTGATCATGTAGTGAAAGAATACCCATCAGGTTCTAGTGCTGTGCGAGCTTTAGATGATGCCAGTTTTACTGCGCAAAGTGGCGAGCTTACAGTAATTTTAGGTGCATCTGGCGCGGGAAAAACTACAGCATTAAATATTTTGGGCGGTATGGATACTGCAACAAGCGGTCGTGTTGTTGTTGGTGATTGCGATGTTACTAAGCTAAAAGGTCGTAATTTGGTGCGCTACCGCAGAGAAGACATTGGTTTTGTTTTCCAGTTTTATAATCTAGTTCCAAATTTAACTGCTCTTGAAAACGTAGAGTTAGCTTCGCAAATTTGTGCAGATCATTTTGACCCTGCTCAAACGCTTATTGATGTTGGCTTGAAAGAAAGGCTACATAATTTCCCAGCGCAACTTTCTGGCGGTGAGCAGCAACGCGTATCTATTGCGCGCGCTCTTGCTAAAAAACCTAAATTATTGCTATGTGACGAGCCTACTGGTGCTTTGGATTATGAAACAGGTAAGGCAGTATTGCAATTATTGCAAGACATTTGCCGAACTGAAGGCATGACAGTGCTGATTATTACTCATAATGCTGCAATTGCTCCTATGGCTCACAAAGTTGTTCGTTTCCGTTCTGGAAAAGTTGTAGACGAAACTGTGCAAGAACATCCTATGGCTATAGCCGATATTGAGTGGTGATTAGGTGGTTGTTATGCGGAAAGTAGCAGCAGTTTCAAAGCAATCTGATAATAAAAATGCCAATAATGGCAGTGAAGGTAAGCGCATGCATTCATTGCTGCCAATAGTATTTATTAGCGCAATTAGAATGTGGGTTCGCGAATGGCGCCGCTTTTGCGTTCTTGCGGTTATTGCAATGCTTGGCGTTGCTGTTATGACTGGTATTTATGCAGGATGCAACGACATGTTTCTTGCTACTAACGATATGTATGCGAAGTTGCATGCTTATGATTTGCAAATCGTATCTACTCTTGGTTTAACTAAAGACGATGTTGCAGCATTACGCGCGTTGCCAAGTGTGAGTGAAGTTGAAGCAGAGCGTTCTTGGAAAGCAACAGCGCACGCAACAGATGATACAAAGTCTTCATACGCAATGAATTTCGTGCATTATGTAGAATCGCAAAAAAATCTTAATCGTTTGCATTTGCTTAAGGGCAACATGCCTAAAAATAATAGTGAAGCTGTTGTAACTCAGCGATTTTTACACGATAGTGGCTTGAGCATTGGCAATGTGATAGTAGTCAATATGCGGCAAAATGCGGGCGTTGGAAGTCGTGATTCTTCCAATTCAAAGTCTAAAACTTATCGTTTGCGCATAACTGGTAGCGTGCTAGATAGCAACGATTTAAACAATCCTGATGGCTATCAATCTAAAGCATTTCGCAACTCTGTGACGTCTAGATATCCAATATTTACTTCTGCTGCTCCTGATAACGTGACTAGCTTGCCGTATACGGCAATATCGGTGCGTTTGAATGATGCTCAACATGTCAATGTTTTTTCTAAAGATTATCGTGGCATCGTCGACGATGCGTCTGAACAGATTCAAGAACGCGTGCAATCTAAACGCGAAAAAGCTCGACGTAATCAAATTATCGACAAACAAGTTAATTTAGAATTAAAAAATATTATTGCAAACGATCCCAGGCTTCAGCGCGCTCCAAATTTTGTTAAAGAGCAAGCAAAGGAGCAAATTCGTAAACAAATTAAGTCAGAGATTCAAAAACGTATTCCTCAAGCTCAATGGCATATATCTACTCGCATAGCTAACGACAGTTATGCTAGTTTGCGTTCTGACGTTGCTTCAATACAGTCACTTGGATACGCTTTCCCGGCAGTATTTCTTGTTGTAGCAATGATGATGAGTTTAACTGCTATGGCTCGTATGGTTGAAGAAGAGCGAGGGCTTATTGGAACTTACTTAAGTTTGGGATACGGTCGTTCTACTGCAGTAACAAGACATGCTTTCTTCGCAATATTCGCGTGCTTTGTTGGCGGCGGAATTGGCGATATTATGGGTTTTCTTGCAATCCCTTCACTTTTACTAAAAATCTTGCGTGGTTTATACGCTGTTCCAGACGTTAGTTTGAAGTATGACTGGCTATATGGCTCTTTGTGTGTGCTAGCATTTGTGATTCCTGTTGCAATATGCACAATAGTTGTTAGTTGGCGAGAAACAAAACAAGTTCCTGCAGCTTTGTTAAGGCCAAAAGCTCCAAAAGCTGGTTCTCGCGTTCTTCTTGAAAGGTTGCCTTGGATTTGGAAGCGAATGAGTTTCTTAAATAAGGTTACTGTTCGCAATTTGGCGCGATTCAAAGGCAGATTGTGCATGACTATCGGTGGAGTTGCCGGTTGCACAGCGCTTATTGTTTGCGGTCTTGCTTTGAACGATACTGTTGCTACCCTGGGTATTCGCCAATACGAGGGAATTTATCGATACGATATGATTTCTATCTCAGCTCCAGGATCTTTTCAAAATATGAAGAAAAGCGTTGAGCAAGACAAGTCAAATAATAAAGTAGAAACTATTCTTCCGGCTTATGTGGGCTCTGGAGAAATAGCTAAAAATCAATCAAATAAGTCGAATAGTCGTCATGTTGAGGATTCAGAAAGCGTTCAGTTGGTTGTTGTAAAAGACACGAAAACTTTGTCTCATCTTGTAAATTTGCAGGATGTGAACAATAATCTGCAAACTATTAAACTTACGGATGAAGGTCCGTTGCTTTCTCAAAGCGCTGCTGCATCTCTGGACATTACTCGTGGTAGCGAAATTAATGTGACGAATACTAGTTTTAAGCGTGCGAAGGTTAAAGTTAAAGCTATTGTTCGTAATCTTATTGGTTCTAATATTTACATGACTGAACGTTGCTACGATCGTTTGTTTAATGGTGAAAACAGTAAGCTTTTGAAACATAATGCGTTAATTTTGCGTTTGCGCGGTAGCGATAATAATAAAATTAAATATGCAGACAATGTTTCTGAACGTGACGGTGTGCTTGCTGTTATGAATATTACGCGTATGAAGCATGCTTTTAGTTTTGATCTTATGAATGCTGTTGTTGCTTTAATCGTAACTTTGGCTGCCGGCTTAGCTTTGGCTGTGCTTTTTACTCTTGCAAGTACTAATATTTCGGAACGTACTCGCGAAATGGCTACGCTGAAAGTTCTCGGTTTTTATCGTAGAGAAGTTCATTCCTATGTGCATAAAGAAATGCTTACTTTAACTGTTATCGGTATTGCTGTTGGATTGCCATTAGGAAGGCTTATTGCAGGATTGTTGACTAGTGCGCTTCGTATGCCATCGTTGTATTTTGAAGTTGAAGTAGCTCCTTTAAGCTATTGCATTTCTGGCGTTGCGACGCTAATTTTTGCGTTAATTGTGCAATGGGCTACCAACCCAGCTTTGGATCGCATAGATCCAGTAAGCTCGCTTAAAAGCGTGGAATAGTTGCGCGAATTGTGGAATGTGTAAATGAAATAGTTAAGGGTTCCCTATAAAATTGGAAATTCGTGGCTACTAAAGAACGGAGTTGTAATAATGAGTGAGACTGTGAATAGTGACATTAATGTAGATTCTAAACAAACAGAATCTGCAGAGACGCACAATAGCACATCTTCTCATAATCAATCTTCAAACCAAGCTTCTAGCGTATCTGCGCAAGAAAATGCAAGTAGCAATACAAACCAAATGGAGCGTAGTCTTACTAAGCGTCACGTGCAATTTATTGCTATCGGCGGCACAATTGGCACAGGTTTGTTCCTTGGTTCCGGAAAATCTATTAGCTTAACAGGTCCTAGTATCGTATTCGTTTACATTATTGTGGGCTTGATTATGTTCTTGCTGATGCGTGGCATTGGCGAACTTATGTATAAGGATCCGAACCAGCATACTTTTATTAGTTTTATTACCCGTTATCTTGGCAGAGGTTGGGGTAATTTTGCCGGATGGTCGTATTGGTTTGTGCTTGTACTTATTGGTATGAGCGAAATTACGGCAGTTAGTACGTATTGCGTCACATTCTTCCAAACTTTCGACATTGACGTAAGTCATTGGAAATGGCTGATAGAAGTAGCATTTTTAGCGGCTTTAGTGTGCATAAATTTGGTGGCTGTAAAGCTATTTGGGGAAACTGAGTTTTGGTTCTCAATGATTAAAATCACGCTAATTGTTGCTCTTATTGTTACAGCCGTAGTTATGGCTTTAATTGGTTACCATTACTCTGCAACTCCTTTGCATGGTGGCGTAATAAGTCCTGCTGGTCACGCTGGATTAGATAATATTTTCAACAATTTCTCGCTTATGCCAAACGGCTGGCTTTCTTTCTTAATGAGCTTCCAAATGGTGTTTTACGCGTACCAGCTTATTGAGTTTGTTGGCGTGACTGTTTCGGAAACTAAGAATCCTCGCCAGGTTTTGCCAAAGGCTGTTAACGAGATTATTGTACGCGTTCTTGTTTTCTATGTTGGTGCTCTCATAGCGATTATGCTTATTGTGCCATGGCAGCAGTTTAAGGCTACGAATGCAGAAGGCGTATTTATGTCACCATTCATTATGGTGTTCCAATACGCTGGATTGCATTGGGCTTCTGCGCTTGTGTTCTTTGTGGTTATTACGGCTGCATCTTCTGCGCTTAATTCTTTGCTGTATTCTGCAGGTCGCCACATGTATCAGATTGCTCTTGAGTCGCCTTCGCCTCTTTTGGGTAAGTTGCGTAAGGTTTCGCGCACTAAGGTTCCTGCTCGCGCGATTTTGTTCTCGTCTGCTTTAATTCTTCTTTCGCCAATTATTAATTCGATTCCTGGCGTTCATGGCGCGTTTATTTTGTTTGCTTCTGCTTCTTCTGCAGTGATAATCATGATTTACATTTTGATTATGGTTACGCATCGAAAGTATCGTGAATCCGCTGATTTTATGCCAGACGGCTTCGTTATGCCGCATTATAAGCTTTTGAATTCTATTACTATAGCGTTCTTTGCTTTTGTATATGTGACCTTGTTTATTAGCGACGATACGCGAGCTTCTGCAATTGGCGGACTAGTGTGGCTTGTATTGTTTGGCGGATACTGCGCTTTGCATCAACATTGGCAGAATCGCGATTTAGCTGAAGCATTGGGGAAGTAGAGTACTTCTTTACTTGATTTCTGTTATGCTTGCTGTGTGCGAATTATTGTTGCAGATTGCAGTGCAGAATATACAGGTAGATTAAATGCCACGCTTCCTTTAGCTAAGCGAGTGTTGCTTATTAAAGCAGATGGCAGCGTACTTATTTTTTCTGAGCTTGGTGCGTATAAACCACTTAATTGGATGGTAGCTCCTTGTACTATGCGTGTTCTGCGTAAAGAAGATAGCGATGAATCTGATGCTGGCATTGTTGTAGATGGCTGTATTTTGCGCGTTGCTGCCGCTAAAAGCGATGATTTGCTTATGATTTCGCTCGAGCATGTTTATAGCGATAATACTTACGATTTGGGTGAGGACCCTGGCTTGGTTAAAGATGGTGTTGAGGATCATTTGCAACGCTACTTGGCTGAGCAGATTGAGCGAATTGGCGATGGTGCTACGTTGGTGCGCCGCGAGTATCCTACGCCTATCGGACCAGTGGATATTATGGCTCAAGATGCGGATGGTGTACATGTTGCTATTGAGATTAAGCGACATGGTGGTATTGACGGTGTTGAGCAACTTACGCGTTATTGTGAGTTGCTGAATAGAGATCCGTTACTTAAGCCGGTTAGAGGTATTTTTGCAGCGCAAACTATTAGTCCGCAAGCTCGCGTTTTGGCTGAGGATCGTGGCTTTACTTGCTTAATATTGGATTACGATGAAATGCGTGGAGTTGAGTCCAACGATCTTCGTCTGTTCTAAATATGTGTTCTAAAATATGTGTTTTAAATATGTAAAAACCCCTCGGGAAGGAGGGGTTTGTTATTTATGAATCGCTAGTTAATTTTGCAACAGTTTGCAAAATTTACAAATCTCACGAAGCATAGAGAATATCGACTACAAAGTAAAGTGTTGCGTTTGCAGGAATAGTTACGTTTCCGCGCGCATCCTTCTTTTCTTCTTTACCGTAGCCATCTTCTGGTGGAATTACCAAAAGAACTTGGGAACCGACTTTCTTTCCAGTTAAGCCTTTAGTCCAACCAGGGATTACTCCTCCAGCAAGTTGGAAGTCTGCAGGTATGCCGCGAAGCCAAGAAGAATCAAACTGATGCAGTTTGCCGTCTTTATCGGTAGTCCAACCAGTGTAATGAGCGGAAACTGTGTCTTTTGCAGTTACTTCTTTTCCAGTTCCTTCAATCAAAGTTTGAGAAACAAGCTTTCCGTCTGGCACGTAGTTATTTTTATCTAAGCTTGGGGCTCCAGATTTATCAAGAGTTACTTTCGGCAAATTTGCAGGGATGTCCGTAACAGCTTTGCCTGTTGCTCTAGTTATAGCCTTTGATCGCGAAACCATTGTAAGAACCATAATATATGAAGGATTTTTGGCTCCTCCGCTTACGCCCAAAGCAATAGTAGAATTAATTTTCTTGCCTTTAATCAAAGCGTAATATGGGCGGCTTGTAGAATTTTTACTAATGTAAATTGAGCAATCAACTTTGCCTTTTTCCCAAGTATTCATAAGCTCTTTGCCGGTTTTGGAGTCGAACACAATGCCCTGAGAGCATACACGATCGCCTTCTTCAATTGCTTCTCCGTTGCCTCGCTGCAAAACGGCGTAAGTATTTTGATTTACTTTTACAGGCGTTTTCAGCGTTATTTTAGGCTTTTTCCCAAGCTCTCCAGATGCGCTTATGCCTTCCATCAACTGCATTCCAGCTTTTTGAGCGTTCTCATCAATTAAATTGTTTTTGTTGTTGTTGGAACTCTCTGCGCAGGAAGCGAGCACTACGCACATTGCTAGTGCGCTAATAGTTGCGAAAGTGCGAAGTAAAAGAGATTTTTGTCCTAAGGTTTTGATTTTTTTCATAGCCTCACATTACCGCCTGACGCTGATTTTTACATCAAAACATGCAAGTAATATTAAAAGATTGTAGAATAGTATCGTTATGACAAATATAGAAGATGCTTCTGATACAGAAGGACGACCAATGCGACGACCAATGCGACGGCTCACTTTGCGCAGTAAAATCATGCGTGGCGGTGTAGCTCCATTTTTTGCTTTGCTTGCAGTATTAAGTGTTGTTCTCGGTGTTGCTAACGCAACATTTTGGAAGCCTAGTAACGTGGTTATTGCGTACACTAAAGTGTCTGGAACTCGTTATATTGTCACTGATCCTGGTGTTTTGAATCTTGTAGATAACAGGGTTCGTATTAGTGTTGCGGCTTTGCATACGCGTAAGCCTATTTGTGTTGCAGTAGGTTTAACAAAAGACGTAAGAGGCTGGGTGGCAGGTTCTCCAGTACAAAGAATTACTGGTTTGCGCGATTGGAATAATCTTTCAGTTTCTGAAATGTCTGGTAAAACCTCTATGCAAGCGGAAGGCTCTGTTGACATTAAAGATCCTGACGTAAAATTCCAAGAATCTAATTTATGGCCTATAGTTACATGCCAGCTTGGTTTAGCGAAATTGGCAATAAATACTGCAGATTATGTTCAATCTTCTGGCTCTGCGTCGTATGATCATGCTGTTGCAAGCGGCACAATGCCTAAATCGGGCACTCGCTCTAGTAAGTCAAATAGTCATGATGCGTCTTCTTCTTCACTGCGCTCGCAAGCAGCTAGACGTGTTTTGTTAATTGATTTAGGAGATAATGTACCAGAAGCTTCAGTAGAATTTCGGTGGCGTCGTAATCAAATTCCAGATTTTGCAACGCCGTTATATTTTGTAGGAGCGCTTTTTGCAGTATTAGCTATACTTTCTGCAACTATTTTTGCAATGGCTCCGCATCGTCGTCGTAATAAGCAATTAATAGCTAGCCGTTCAGGAGCGTTGACAGTAAAGTCTGCGCAGCGTGACGAAGTTACCTTTGCTGAAGCAATTTCTGGAACTATGTCTGGTATTTTCGGCCACAAACGTCGTAAGAAGGATTCTGGAAGCCACGCAAGGCACGGGACTCATGCACGTCGTCGTAAAGATTCAATGCAAAGTGGCGACTCAAATGGTATGCAAATAACTCGTGTTGCGTCTGCTTCTACAGCAGTTGCATCTACTGATTCTTTGGCTGAAACTACCGTTATTGCGCAAGATGAAATGCTTGCGTTTGCTGCGCGCTTTATGCAGCAACATGACGATAATTCTTATTTAGATAACTTAGATAATTCTGATGATGAGTTTAATGATTTACAAAATCAGGATGATTCAGAAAACGCGGAAGATTCTGCAAACGCGGAAGATGCAGAAAATGCGAAATATTCTGAAAATTCAACAGAATCAGAAAATCCAGAGAATAAGCAGTATAAGCGCAATTCTCAAAATATTAAGACTCCGCGAAATAAGAAAAAATCTTATGCAAAAGCGTCAGATAGCGATAATCTGAACAATCATAAGGATAAGCGTCAGCAGCAAAATAAGTATGCTCAGCAGAATAACAAGAGACGTAACCGTCAGAATGATAGAAACAATGCTAATAATTCTGAAAAGTTTGCAAAGAAACGTTTGGAAACGGTTAAGCCTTCAGATATTAGTAGCAAGATTTCGCATGAATCTAGTAAGAAAAAGCCTAATGATCGCGAAAACTATCGCAACTCAGAATCAGATAAACGTCAAAATTCGTCTAAAAATAGCAACGATAAGCAGTCTCGCATAAAACGAAATGGGTTTAGTGGAGACGGCGGTAACGGTCGCTACAGAAAAAATGTGAAAGGCTACCGCGGTAATTCTTCAAGTGAGCGAGGAAATGAGTAAAATGCGTAATACTAATGTCGATATTCACCGCGTAAAAAGTAAAAATAGAGGCGTATTGCGCAACAATATAGTCACATTAATAGCATGTGTTGTATCAACGGTTATGGTAACTGGATTATCTGCTTGCGATGGGCAGGTGCCGAAACCTGCTGAAGTGCGCAGTAATCAAGAGTTACCTAATTTGACTATGCTTCAAGAAAAAGATATCCGCTTAGGTTTGCTTCGTGAGCTAGAAAAAGCAAACGACGAAAAAGATGTGGATTCATTATCTAAAGCAGTTTCTGGGCCTGCTCTTGACATTCGCACGAGCGAGCTCACTATTGCAAAGAAAACTGGGAACTTAGATCCTAAGACCACTATTCCGCGTGAAGCTGCACAAACCATTGTGCCAACTAATTCTGGTTGGCCAAGAGATTTAATGACTATTACAACTACTACTAAAGATCAGCAGTCAAAACGTTTGCTAGTTTTACGTCAACAGAGAGCGCGTTCGAATTATAAACTTTGGGCTGTCGCTCGCTTATTCCCTGGAGTGCATCTTCCTAAATTTGCTGTGCCAAGTATTGGTTCTTCAATGGGTAAAACTAACGATACTGGTTTGGTGATGACTCCAGACGAAGCAGTAGCTGCATACGCTGACGTTTTACAAAATGGTGAAAACAGCAAGTATGCAAAGCATTTTGCTGACGATTATTTGCGTAAAAAGTTAGTTGAACTTTCTAAAGCAGTGCAAGCTGGAATGGAGCGAAATAAAGGCTCCCAAGAACAAATCTTTACGCCAAATCTCAAACAGATAAGCATTATGCGTTCAAGTGATGGAAGCGATTTGGTTGTTGCTCGCATAGATTCTGTGTGGACTCGTAAAGCTGGCGAAGGGCGTGAATCTCGTCCTGCTTCTGATGAAGAAAAAGCATTATTTGGCGACGGTAAAGCAAAAGGTACTATGCGAGTAACTTACGTAAATGTTATTGCTCTAGTAGTTCCTCCAGCTAGTTCTCATATGAAGATTATTCCTGTTGGTGCTGAGCGTCAGCCTATTAAAGTAGAAGCTTTATAAATTTTGTAAGTACAATTTAGTGTGCTTGGAAAAGAGGAAAAATGGTGAGTAGCAAAGCGCAAGGCATGAATCCTGGCGGATTTTCGCTTGCTGGGGCTGTAGATTTAGAAGGTGTAAAGCGTCGCGTAGAAGCTCAAGCTAAGCAAGCTGCTAAAGCTGCATCGGGCTCTACTGGTTCTTCTGCTCCAAAAGCTGGCGGCTATGTAATCGATGTTAATGAGCAGTCTTTTCAAGCGATGGTGCAAACGTCCGTAAGTTTCCCAATTGTTATTTTGCTTTGGCAAGCTAGTGACGAAGCCTATTATGATGTTGCGCAGAAATTAGCGGATTCCGTTAACGCGCTTGACGGTAGCATGCAGTTAGCTCGTATTGACTCTGATGAAAGCCCAAGTATTGCTCAAGCTTTGCAAGCGCAGCAGCTTCCTGCAATTTACGGTTTAATTGGCGGACGTCCTATGCCTATTGTGCAAGGTTTACCTAGCGACGAGGAATTACAGCAGATTTGTAGCACTATTTTGCCGCAATTGGTTCAGGTTGCTGAACGCTCGGGCGTTGCTGGAACTGCTCCTTTTGTGGAGGCATCAGTTGAGGAAAAGTCTGAAGCATCTAAAGACGCAGATCAAGATAGTTCCGAGAATAATTCTGTTGAGAGTGTTCCGCCTGCTCATGAGCAAGCTCATTCGCTTGCTATGAAGGGTGATTATGAAGGTGCTGCACGCGAGTATGCAAAAGTAATGGAAGCAGATCCTCATGATGTGATTGCGTCGCGTGAGCATGCAAAGGCCTTGCTGCTTTCGCGTAATACTAATACTGATGTTGCTGCTGTTAGAAAGGCTGCTGGCGATAATCAGGATGATTTAGATTCGCAGCTTGCAGTAGCAGATGTAGATATGATTGACGGTCATATTGATGACGCTTTCGGGAGACTGCTTGACTTCCTTGCAGCTGGTCATAAGAGCGATGCGGATGCTATTCGTTCTCGTATGCTTGAGTATTTTGCAATGCTTCCTGCAGATGATGAGCGTCTTGCGCGCGCTCGTCGCCGTCTTGCAATTCTTCTTTATTGATTATTGTGCGATGGTGCGTTTTTGGCGACTTATGTAGTATTAAACAAAAAAGCCAAGAACCACAACAATCGTGAGAAATTTGTGTGATCCTTGGCTTTAGTAGCGGGGCATGGATTTGAACCATGGACCTCTGGGTTATGAGCCCAGCGAGCTACCGAGCTGCTCCACCCCGCGTCGGCTACTTTTAGCAGCTCTATCTACGATAGGTGCAAATTTAAATTTGTCAACTTTCGGGCGTGTCTTACTGTATTTAGTTAGAATTTTACGATTCGTGCACATGAGTGACGTATACACAATAAACATAAACAAGTGTGGGGTATAATAAACACATGCCTATTAAGATTCCTGAAGGATTGCCAGCGCGAAGCATATTAGATGCTGAGCGAATTTTTGCATTGGAACGCCCAGAAGCAGAACAGCAGGATGTTCGACCACTTCGTTTGTTGATTTTGAATCTTATGCCCAAAAAAATTGAGACAGAAACTCAGCTTTTGAGGCTCATCTCTAAGTCTCCTTTGCAAGTCGACGTCGATTTTATGAAAACTTCTACGCATGTATCAACGCATGTTAGCGCTGATCATTTAGTAAAATTCTATGAAAATCTTGACGCACTGCGTAACAACTATTACGACGGATTTGTTGTGACGGGCGCTCCTGTTGAGCATATGGAATTTGAGGATGTCGACTACTGGCACGAATTTACGCAAATTCTTGACTGGGCATCAACACACGTTTTCTCAACAATGTATTTGTGCTGGGGCGCAATGGGTGCGCTTTACTACCGATATGGCATAAAAAAGCATGTTCTCAGCAAAAAAGTTTTTGGCGTGTTCCCGCAATATTTGCAGGATGAGTACTGTTTTCTTACAAATGGTTTTGATGAAATCGCTTTACAACCGCACTCTAGAATAGCGAGTGTTGACGTTGACAGCATTTCTGCAGATCAGCGTTTACAAATTCTTACGTATGGTCCCGAATCTGGTCCGGGCTTAGTTGCTACGCGTGATTTTTCTGAAGTTTTTGCGCTCGGGCATTGGGAATACGGTAAAATGACTCTTGCGCAGGAATATGAGCGTGACATGTTAAAAGGTTTGAGCAACGTGCCATTCCCTTACAACTATTTCCCTAATGACGATCCAAAATTAGAGCCACTATTTTCTTGGCGTGCACACGCGAATTTGCTTTGGCGTAACTGGCTTAATTGGGTGTACGAAACTACGCCTTACGATCTTTGTGATATTCCTCATTTAAGAACTACTGGAAGGCTTGGAACTGAACGTTCTATAAGGCATGAGCCAGCTTCTCCGCGCTCCGATAATTTTTATCCATTTGACGGTGTTAAGTACGGTATGAACAAATAAATTTCGACATTGCGTAATTAGTTGCGTAATTAGTTGCGTAATTATGTACAAGCAAAGAGTACAATCAGCAGTTAGATATATTTTTCGTTTCGTGCCCCGCGCCTTACGAAATATGAAACATATGATCTAGTTGATATATATGCCGCAAGAATGATTGAATTGAGTATGTGAGTGAGCGGCACTGAATTGAGGCGTGTGAACGAATTGCTATAAGGAGGCACTTATGGATGTAATGGTTGATGTTTTACAGAAGGCCACAACTGTAGCTTCTACTGTAGCTTCGAATAAACCAGAGCTACCTAATATTAGTGAGTTTTTGCCTCCAGAAATTTTGTTCCAAGGCACTCCATTTGCCATGAATCGCATTATTTTAGTGCGTTTACTTATGACAGTAGTAGTGATGATTATTTTTGGAATTGGTGCAGCCCGCGCAAAGGTTGTTCCGGGCAGATTCCAAAGCGTGCTTGAAATTTTGATGGATTTTGTGCGCTACAACATTGTTTATGAAATGATTGGCGAGGAACGCGGTAAGCGCTATGTGCCAATGATGTCCACATTATTCCTCACTATTTTCTTCTTTAATCTTTGTTCTGTGATTCCAGGATTGAATATGGCTGCAACAGCAACTATTACTGGACCGCTTGTTTTTGCTTTGTGGGTTGTTTGCCAGTATCTTATTGCTGGCATTCGCGAAAAGGGTTTTTTGCGATTCTTCCGTGAAGCATTGTTCCCAGCGGGTGTGCCATGGCCTATTTACTTTATTCTTTCGCCATTGCAGCTCATAGAATTAATAATTGTGCGACCACTTTCGCTTACAATCCGTTTGTTTGCGAATATGATTGCTGGCCATTTGCTGGTGGCCACTTGTTTAGTATTCACCAATTTCTTCGTGGTGGATTCCAGCAATAAACTCCTTGCCTTAGGCGGTGCTTTGTGGCTGCTTGGTGGCATTCTGTTTACCCTATTCGAAATTATGGTAGCTGGCTTGCAGGCATTTATTTTTACAGTGCTTGCTTCAGTCTACATTTCGGAAAGTTATCCGGAAGAGGAAGAAAAGTCTGCTGTTGTAGCTGCTTAATAAAAGTAGTGTAGATTTTCAGATTTTACATATCTTACGGGTTTATACTGGTTACTGTTTCAACAGAAAGGAAACCAATGAATAGTATCATCGCTCTTGCAGGTTTGACCGGCAACCTGAGCATTCTTGGCTTTGCTGTAGCAACTATTTCCCCTGCACTCGGCATGGCAATAGTAGTGTCTAAGGCTATGGAATCTACTGCACGTCAGCCAGAAGTTGGCAACCGCATTCAGCTGTTTATGTTCGTCGGCTTGGCATTTATTGAGGTTTTGGGCTTGCTTGGCTTCGTTTCCTACATTATGGGAGCCTGAACAAAACTTACAATGCACAACACGAATAGTGTTGAAAGAATAGAAAGGACAAGCCATGGCATATGCAGCCGGAAGTAATAAGTTGGCGTTGTTCTTGCCTGAGCCTTATGACGTACTGTGGTCATTAGTAGTTTTGGTAGTTCTTGCAGCGTTTTTCTACAAGTTCGTTATGCCTAAATTCCAGGCAATTCTCGACGAGCGTGCAGAAAAAATTGAAGGCGGAATGGCTAAGGCTGCTAATGTGCAGCGTGAAGCAGACGAGTTGAAGAGCCAGATTGAAAACGAACTTTCTCAAGCTCAAACTGATGCTGCAAAGACTCGTGAAGAGGCTCGATCGGAAGCTTCAAAAATTATTGGCGAAGCTAGACAACGCGCTGAAAAGGATGCTGCGAAGATTATCAGTGAAGCGCAGCATTCTATTGAGGCTCAGCATAAGCATGCCATGTCCAGCCTCCAAGGAGAGGTGTCGGTTCTTGCAGCAGCTTTAGCTGGCAAGATTCTTGCATCCAAATTGGATGACGATACCGTCAGCTCCAAGATTATTGATCATGTGATCGATGAAGTTGGAGACACTAAAAATTCGGATCAAAGCAAGTAAAGTAATGTACGAAACTGAATAATCGCAAAATAAAATTACGGTTATTTCTTTTGTATTATTTGCATTACTTCGTTTTTTACAGAAACGAGGAGGTAAGAATGCCAGAAAAGGCATCGCGAGCAAACGATAGTTTGTCGCGTTCTTCGCTTGCTCAGGCCATCTTAGATGCGCACGATGAAGCGCAGCGCATTTCGGACGAGCTTTCGTCAATGATGGACATGATTGATAAGTATCCTGAGCTTTCTGATGCGATTACTGATCCGAATAGGTCTTCGGAAGATAAGTCTCGCCTTATTGACGAGCTTATTGGAGGTAAGGCGCACCCTGTTGTATTGCGCATTATGCATTATCTAGTAGGAACTTGGCACGGAGGTGCCGAAAGCGGTAAAACCGGTAGCTTCGGCGGCGCTTGGTCAGGATTTGAGCGTGAAGCTGGAGAAACATTGGTTACAGTCACTACTGCTCAGCCGCTTACAGATAAGCAAATTAAGCGTTTGATTGAAATCTACAGCGATAAGTTGGGTCATCGTGCATACATTAACCCAATTGTGGATCCAAACGTGCTTGGTGGTATGCGTATACAAATCGGTGATCAAATAACCGATCGCACCATGTTGATGCAGCTTAAGCAGTTGCAGCGTTCTGCGCGAAATGGTGCTTGGACACAGGCAGTGAAGTAGTAAATTAAGGAGAATTATGGCGGAACTATCTATTGATCCCGCCCTGATACGCAAGGCACTCGACGGGTTTGTTGACTCGTATAAGCCTACCGACATGCCAACGCAAGAAGTTGGCTATGTTGTTACGGCTGGTGACGGCATTGCGCACGTAGCTGGATTGTCCGGCTGCATGGCAAACGAGCTGCTCACATTCGAGAACGATACCTTGGGTCTTGCGTTCAACCTTGATGCACACGAAATCGGCGTCGTTATTCTCGGCGATTTTACAGGCATTGAGGAAGGGCAGGAAGTATACCGCACGGGCGAAGTGTTGTCTGTGCCGGTTGGTGACGCTTATCTTGGTCGTACTGTGGATCCGTTGGGTAATCCAATCGATGGTTTGGGTGCGATTGAGTGCAGTGAGCGTCGTATTCTTGAAGCCCAGGCTCCAGACGTTATTCACCGTCATCCAGTCGATGAACCATTGTCTACTGGTTTGAAGGCTATTGACGCAATGACGCCAATAGGTCGTGGTCAGCGCCAGTTGATTATTGGTGACCGTCAAACAGGTAAGACTGCAATCGCAATAGATACGATTATTAACCAGCGTGCTAACTGGGAAACTGGAGATCCAAAAAAGCAGGTTCGCTGCATTTATGTAGCAATCGGTCAAAAGGGTTCCACTATTGCTTCAGTGCGTCAAAGCCTTGAAGAAGCAGGAGCTATGAAGTACACCACAATCGTGGCAAGCCCAGCTTCTGATTCTGCAGGTTTTAAATACATTGCACCTTACACTGGTTCTGCAATCGGTCAGCACTGGATGTATAACGGTAAGCACGTTTTGATTGTTTTCGATGATTTGTCGAAGCAAGCAGAAGCATACCGTTCAATTTCCTTGCTTTTGCGTCGTCCACCTGGGCGTGAAGCTTACCCAGGCGACGTGTTCTACTTGCACTCTCGTCTGCTTGAACGTTGTGCTAAGCTTTCTGACGATTTGGGTGGCGGTTCTATGACCGGTCTTCCAATTATCGAAACCAAGGCAAACGATGTTTCTGCATACATTCCAACCAACGTGATTTCTATCACCGATGGTCAGATTTTCTTGCAGTCTGATTTGTTCAACGCGGGTCAGCGTCCAGCAGTAGACGTTGGTATTTCCGTGTCTCGTGTTGGTGGCGCAGCTCAGGCTAAGGCTTTGAAGAAAGTCTCCGGCATGTTGAAGATTTCCTTGGCTCGTTACAAGTCTTTGGAATCCTTCGCAATGTTTGCTTCTGATTTGGATGCAGCCTCAAAGGCGCAGCTTACTCGCGGTGCTCGTTTGACTGAGCTACTTAAGCAGAAGCAGTTCTCTCCTCGAGCAATGGAGCAAGAAGTTGTTTCCGTGTGGGCTGGTACTCATGGAAAGCTTGACGATATTCCTGTGAAGGATGTGTTGCGTTTCGAAAGCGAATTGTTGGATTACTTGGATAAAGGAACCGACATTTTGCAAGTAATTCGCGATACTGAAGACTTCACTAAGGAAACTGAAGCCAAGCTTGATGCAGCCATTGATGATTTCCGTAGGACGTTTAAGACATCTGCTGGCAAGCCTTTGATTGTAAAGGATTCTTTGCCGCCGGCTGAAAACCCTGCTCCTGTTGAGAAGGAACAGCTTGTAGCTAAGCCAAAAGCAGACAGTCGCGAGCCTGAGGGGAAGTAGCGTATGTCCTCCCAACTTGCATTGAAATCGAGAATTATTTCCACACAGTCTTTGGGTAAAATCTTTAAGGCTCAGGAAATGATTGCGTCTTCTCATATCGCTAAAGCGCGTGATATTGCGCTTAATGCTAAGCCTTATAGTGACGCAATTTTCGATGCCGTGCAGGCGTTGGTAGCTCATCACGAAGCAAATATTAAGCATCCTATTTTTGGTAAAGAGCATGCCGGCAATCGCGTAGCAGTTTTAGCTCTTACTTCTGATCGTGGTATGGCAGGTGCGTTTACGTCTTCGATTATTCGTGAGACTGAAGCACTTCTTGCAAAACTCGATGCAGAAGGTAAGCATGCAGAACTGTACGTGTACGGTCGACGCGGTGCAACTTACTACAAGTATCGCAATCGCGATGTGGCAGGTACTTGGGAAGGTTCTACTGACCATCCTGACGTTACTATTGCTGAAAAGATTTCCGATACTTTAATGGACGCTTATATGACGCCGGAAGCAGAAGGCGGAGTTTCGGAACTGTATATTGTGTTCACTGAATTTATAAATATGGTGAGGCAAAAAGTTCGTACGTTACGCATGCTGCCAGTTGAGCTGGTTCCTTTGAAGGACGGTGAAGAGTTTTCTATGCATCGTCCTGACTATGAAGCAGCTTCTGGTCCTTCAGCAGCATTGTCGTCTACGAGCGCAGTTTCGGCTCGTGAAGAAGCAGTGAGCCGCAGCAATCCAGAAGCTGTGGAGTATTGCTTCGAACCAAGCCCGGATGAAGTATTGGATGCTGTTTTGCCGAAGTATATTCAGTCTCGTATTCACGAGTGCTTACTTACTTCTGCTGCTTCCGAAACGGCAAGCAGACAGAACGCTATGCATACGGCTACAGATAACGCCCGCAATTTGGTGGATGATTTGACAAGAAAGCTTAATGCTTCTCGTCAGGCATCCATTACTCAAGAACTTACCGAGATTATCGGCAGCGCTGATGCGCTGAATAATGAGGAGGATTAGGAGCATATGGCTGAAAATCAGACCACAGCGCCTCCAGAAGCTGAGCAGGAGGTCGATCCAACAGCTGGTCGCGTAACCCGCGTTCAGGGTTCCGTGATTGACGTTGAATTCCCGGTCGGCTATCTGCCGGATATTTACAATGCTCTCAAAGTCGATATTGCTACCGTTGGTAACACGGAAGGTGATACCGTTCACGAGATCACGCTGGAAGTTGAGCAGCACCTTGGTGATTCGACTGTGCGTGCAGTTGCTTTAAAGCCTACTGACGGTTTGGTTCGTGGTGCTTTAGTGCGAGATACTGGCGGCCCAATTTCTGTACCTGTTGGTGACATTACTAAGGGTCACGTGTTCGATGTTACAGGCAACATTTTGAATGCTAAGCCTGGCGAGCACATTGAAGTAACTGAGCGTTGGCCAATTCACCGTAACCCACCTGCTTTTGATCAGCTTGAGTCTAAGACTCAGATGTTCGAAACTGGTATTAAGGTTATCGATTTGCTTACCCCTTACGTTCAGGGCGGTAAAATTGGTCTGTTCGGTGGTGCAGGCGTTGGTAAAACTGTGTTGATTCAGGAAATGATTCAGCGCGTTGCACAGAATCACGGTGGTGTGTCTGTGTTTGCTGGCGTTGGCGAACGTACCCGTGAAGGTAACGATTTGATTGGTGAAATGGCTGATGCTGGCGTTTTGGAGAAAACAGCGCTTGTCTTTGGTCAGATGGATGAGCCTCCTGGGACTCGTCTTCGTGTGCCTCTTACCGCTTTGACTATGGCTGAGTACTTCCGCGATGTGCAGAATCAGGATGTGTTGCTGTTCATCGATAACATATTCCGCTTTACTCAGGCTGGTTCTGAGGTTTCCACGCTGCTTGGTCGTATGCCTTCCGCAGTTGGCTACCAGCCAAACTTGGCAGATGAAATGGGCGCATTGCAGGAGCGTATTACTTCTACACGCGGCCATTCCATTACGTCACTTCAGGCTATTTACGTTCCTGCAGATGATTACACTGATCCTGCACCTGCAACTACCTTTACGCACTTGGACGCAACTACTGAGCTTTCACGTGATATTGCAGCTAAGGGTATTTACCCAGCTGTGGATCCTTTGACTTCTACTTCTAGAATTTTGGATCCGCGTTACGTTGGTCAGGCTCATTATGATTGCGCAAACCGCGTTAAGGCTATTTTGCAGCGTAACAAGGAGCTTCAGGACATCATCGCTTTGATTGGTATCGATGAGCTTGGTGAGGAAGATAAGACTACTGTGAGCCGCGCTCGTAAGATTGAGCAGTTCCTTGGTCAGAACTTCTATGTGGCTGAAAAGTTCACTGGTCGTCCAGGTTCTTATGTGCCAGCAGACGAAACCATTGAGGCATTCACTCGCATTTGCGATGGTGTTTACGATGAGATTCCTGAGCAGGCATTCTCTGGTATCGGTGGCATTGATGATCTTGAGCGTCGTTGGCACGATATGCAGCAAGAGTTTGGTGCGTGATTATGTCGGAGAAGCAAGTAAAATCGCTGCACGTTAGTGTGGTGGCAGCCAGGCATCCTGTTTGGGAAGGTGACGCCAAGTTTGTGGTTATTCCTTCTGTGAATGGCGCAATGGGCGTGCTTCCTGGACATGAGGCTGTGCTTGCGTTGATTGATCACGGTTTTGTGAAGGTTGACGATTTGAAGGGTGTGCGTCACGTTTTTAAAGTGACAGACGGCTTCTTCTCTGTTGATTCTGATCATATTACTATTGCTGTTGAGCATAGTTGTAACGTTGATAAAGACGGCAACGTGCTGCCTAACGCTAAGGTGATTTAGGCTTACGTATAAGTGAAGTAAGCGAAAAGGCAGGAGTTTGGGTATCCCGAGCTCCTGTCTTTTGTTTTTTGCGTGCGTTGTAAAGTTTCTGCCGTTTTTTGGCGTGTAGGCGACTTTTTCTTTACACGCGCGTAAAGTTTCTGCCGTTTTTCTGCTCTTTCGCGACCTTTTCTGTACACGCGCGTAAAATTTCTTCCGTTTTATCGCCTTAGCCCGACCTAAACTTTACAGCGTTGTAAAGTTTCTGCCGTGCAGGGGTGCAAGGTTTGTTAAGAGTTTTGGTTTGAGTCTTGGTTTGAGTCTTGGTTTGAGTCTTGGTTTTGGTTTGAGTTTTTGTTTAGGCTTATGTTTTGGGATTGTGTTGGCAGCACTAGCAGTATCGTGCTTCAATTTGTAATCATCGCTAATTTTGTCTTCAGAAGCGTAGTATGTAGTATTTTTCACTTTTGAAGGCAGATTCGCATTTTCACTTTCAAAACTGTAATATTTTTTCACTTTTGAAAGTGAGTGCCTATTTGCGCTCGCGTTTGCTTGTTTGTTTTCTTGCTTGCGTTCGCGTGCTAAGGCTCTTTCTTTTTGCTTAAGTTTTGCGAATCTTTACTTTTGAATATGCAAAATCGCAATTATCTTTACTTTTGATGGTTGTTATGTGTAAATAAGTAAAGATTTTAGTGCGTGAGTATTTAGATTCGTCATGATTTGTCTCAATTTGTTTCGAGCAGCCATTGCGCTATGTCTATTACGCGTATTCCGTCAATGTCATAAGAATCGTGACGCGTATTTGCAAGCAGGATTTTAGGGTAAGAGTCTTTTATTGCTTTTAGTGGCGAAAGTTCGCGCTCCAACGTTGCATCGTTACTAATATTGTCTGAAACTTGAATATAAATCTTTTTGCTCGCCTTTACTGCCACAAAATCTACTTCTTTTTGGTAAAGCTTGCCAACATAAATTGAGTATCCTCTTCGCATAAGCTCAAGTGCCACAATATTTTCGTATGCTCTTCCGTAATCCATGTTGCGAGTGCCCAGAATTGCGTAGCGTAGTGCGGTATCTGCTAAATAGTATTTTTCGTTTGTTTCTAAGTATTTTTTGCCGCGAATATCGTAGCGTTTTACTTTATAAAACATGAATGCATTGCATAAATATTTTAGATAATTGCCAACAGTTATGTGAGTTGTTTCAATCTGATTCTGCTTAAGTATTGAGCTTACATTGTTTGCGGTTGTGAGATTTGCAATATTATCCATTAAAAATTCGCATATTGAGTCAAGAAGTGACACTTCCGATATTGCGTATTTGTCTACTAAATCGCGTTTAACAAGAGTTGTATACACGTTTTTTATGTACGCTTCAGCATCGTCTTGGTTCGCGTAAACGTATGAGCCGGCAAGTCCGCCCTGTTGCAAATACCTTTGTAGAGCATCGTTAAAGTTGCTTGTTATTTCAAAGTATTCGCAATATTCTGCAAAGCTGAAAGGGAATATTGGTATTTCAATAAATCTTCCACTAAACAGTGTTGCAAGGTCCGAGCTAAGTAAGAATGCGTTGGATCCCGTTAAGTAAATATCGTATTTATTGCTATTGTGAAGGCTATTAATCGCAAGCTCAAATTTTGGGCACAATTGCACTTCGTCAATCGTAAGAACGTTGTAAGCGCCTGGTATATAACGGCTTTCAACGTATTCAAAAAGGCTTTTGTAATTTTTCAGATTTTCATAATTTAGGTTATTAAAGTCAATGTTGATTATGTTAAGTTTTTGGTTGTTTGAGTTATCTTGTTGTTGTAGTGCGTTTGGAAGTTGCGCATGCTTTGCTGACGCGTAAAGTTTGCTACTTTGATTGCTGTAGGTATTTTCTAAATACGTGCGGTAAGCGCGCAGCAACTCAGATTTTCCGCTGCGTCGAATGCCAGTGATGATTTTTATATCTGGTGTGCCTTTAAGTCGCTTTAGGCGATTTAAGTAATCTGTTCTCTCGATTAGTTTCATTTCAATCGCCTTTCGTCTTCAGAATAGTAGTATTTTTCACTTTTGAAAGCAGATTCGTATTTTCACTTTCAAAACTTTAATTTTATTTCACTTTTGAAAGTATTATATCATTTTCACTTTCAAAACTGTAATATTTTTTCACTTTTGAAAGTGGAAGCGTCTGTTTGCGTTCGCGCGAAGGCTCTTTCTTTTTGATTAATATTGTTGATTTTTGGCTACGGGGGGGGGGGGTATGCTTATATGCGATTGTTGATGAATTTCTGGCTTTACTTTTATCAATCTGCCAGTTGTTTCAACGTGTAATATTTGCGCTTTTTGCGCGAGAGAAGAAAGGATAAAGTATGCTAAAGAAAAAAGCGATAGGTGCTTTTGTTGCTGCTGCTACTTTGCTTAGTGGTTTTGCTTTTGCATCGCTTGCTCCAGTTGCCTTTGCAACTGATGGCAACAGTGGTAGTGATATAGAGAAAAATTGCGAAGTTCGTGAAAAATATGATGATGAAAGACTTGGCTTAGGCGTTTACACCCGTACTCTATATTGTAAAGATTCCAACGATTCTGAATATCATGAGGCATCGGCTGAAAAAAGAATACAATGGAGTAAAGCCGTTGCAAAGAAACTTAATATTCCAGGAGAACCTATTCAGGGTGCGCCATATTGGTGTGATAAAAAATTTTTGCCCATTAGGCTCTTTTATTGATTCTGATCGTGTGGACAATTATATTACAGAAAAACTGAAAACGAGCGATGTGTTTTGCTATTATGCAGCTCATGGCACAGGTCTTCGCAAAGATGAAAACGGCATAGAAAGACTTAATGTAACATTCGGCGGCCCTGACTACTGCGATAAACATGCATGTAAAAGCGCTAGTAGAGGTACCGAAGAATTTAAAGTATGCCAAGCGCATGGATATTTCAATGATGGCGAAGATCAGTCTGGTTCAGACCAAACTCCCGCTCCAGAAACTAATCCTACTAAGAACCAAAACAGTAAACCAGATGGCAGTTCACCTGCTAAGTCTGGTTCTACTGTAGGTACAGCTCCTAAGTTAAGTGAAGGATTAGTAACATCGTCTTCTTCTGATTCAACTCCTTCTTCTAATTCGGAAGCCAATGATCAGGTGAATGCTCCTGCTAGCGTTCCTACTGCTCCTAAGAGTGTTAATGATCTTAAGCCGGAAGTTGAGGGAAAGATTACTGTTGGCAACAATAATGTTGCTCAAGCTGGTGCGGCTAATAAGGTCACTCTTCATGTTGATGATGCTAAGTTTAATGCTGAGCTGAAGGAGAATGGTTCTGCTAAGGCTTATGCGTTCATTTACTCTACTCCTAAGCTTTTGCACAGTGTGAGTGGTAGTGATTATGTGACAGTTAAGCTTGGTGCTGATGGTGTTCCTTATTTTGACGCTCAATTCCCTGCAGGATATTCAGGTAAGCATACTGTTGTTCTTGTAGATAAAGAGGGCAAGCAGCTCGCTTGGACGAGTATTACTGTAGTGAATAATGCTGTTAAGACTGCTTTGGATGTTGCTGCTAGCAATTTGCCTGGCACTGGTGTAGGTGTTGGTATAACTGCAATTGTTATGACTGTTCTTGCTGGTGTCGGTGTTACTTTACGTAAAGTTCGCCGCTAGTTAATCAATTAGCTGGTTAACTGACTGGCTTGCTAGATAACCAGCTAATTGATTAATTAATATTGCTGTTATTAGCAGTAGCAAGAGTTTATTAAGGGCTTTCGCCGCGTTCGCTTGTGTTTGTTTTCTCGCTTGCGTTCGCGTGCGAAGGCTCTTTCTTTTTGCTTATAGTTTTGCGAAGTGGAATTTGCTCGGTTTTGCGAAGTGGGATTTGCTAGTTTTAAAGCGTGTAAATCATGTTACGCCGAAACGAGTGGCCGTGATGTTGCCGATGCTTTTTGCGTTTGTGTGGATTCGTCAAATTGCAAAATATTCTGTAATCAAAATGCATTGCGAATAGTAAAATAGTGCGTAGTTGTTTTTGATTTGGGTGCGTGTGTTGGTAGGTAGAAGAAATGATTGATAAAGAAACGCAAAAGTTCCGATTAGAAAACGTTGCAATAGCATTATCTTCAGCAAAGTTAGAAGGAGGCATGGTTTCTTCTGCATGCTTGGCTGATACAAGAAAATATATTCGAGGTTCTATAAGCGCTGATGAGCTTATATCTCTAACTCGTAAGCGTTATGGTCTGGAATAGTTAATCTTAATCTGTTTAAGGGTTAAATGATGGTTGATGAAGTTTTTGACCCGTATCTTATTCCTCATACGCGAGTGCTGAAGAACAAACTTAATGTACAAACTCAGGAAGATCTTGATTTCTTTGAAAACGATTTAGTTTCAGTCCGTAGCTATAAGTTGTACGAACACTTGCCGCATGCAGAAGGAACTGTTAAGCAGTTGCAGTGGATTCATCATTATCTTTTTCAAGATGTTTATGATTGGGCTGGTCAGATTCGCACTATAGACATGACTAAAGGCGGCGGCGAACCGTTTCATCCGCTTGAATACATGGGCGTTGGGATTCGTTACTGTGAGCAAACGCTTAAAAATGATAATTTATTGCAAGATTTATCTATTGATGAGTTTATTAGTAAGCTAAGTGTAAATTACAATAATTTTAATGTTTTACACCCATTTCGTGAGGGCAATGGTAGAACGCAACGCGTTTTTTGGGATATAGTTGCGCGAGATGCTGGATACCATTTCGATTGGGGATTAATAACGCAGCGTGTTAACGATGAAGCTTCAATCCAGGCTAAAGATGCTAACGATACAAAGCTTCTTGAAGATATGTTCCACATTATTACAAAGCCTTTGCAGGTTGAGCTTTTAGCGCAGCAGCAGTTTGCGCATCTTGTTGAAGAAGAATACGAATACGCGCCGAATGTGGCTAGTGTTTTGCAGGATAAGGATTACGCTGCGTATAAAACGCGTTACGGCATAGATTGAATTTAGCGATTGTGTATTGCTAATGCCGAAGCGAGTGACATGATGTTGCTGATGTTGCCAGTTCTGCCGATGTTTCTATAGTGCGTTTTTGCCAAAATGTAGGTATAGGCGAATATATTTTGCCTGCTATACCGCTGTTTTGCGAAAATGTCGGTATAGATGAATGTTTTTTACTCGCTATGCCTTCATTTTGCCAAAATGTAGGTATAGAACATGTTTTTCTGTAAACTATGACGACATTTTTCTATTTTGTGACTTTTGTGGGATATTGCTGCGGTTTTTGATGATTGATAGAGTGTTTGATGTTGGGAGTGAGGAAAGTGATGTTTAGGAATGTTGTTGCGATTGAGCGCGCGCTTGGAACGGGGATTATTATCTCTAGCAACGTGCCGATTTCGCAGCGCGTTGAGCAGCGGATTCGCGCTTTTGTTGATGAGTATGAATCGGTGCTTTCGCGCTTTCGTGAAGATTCGCTTGTTTCGCGCATGGCTCGTGCGGAGCATGGCGGCGATTTTGAGTTTCCAACGTGGGTGCAGCCGCTTTTTGCAATTTATGACGAGTTTTACGCTGCTACGCGCGGAGCTTTCGACGCGTGCGTTGGTGCGGATTTGCTTGCGCTTGGCTACGATAATTCTGTGCAATTCGTTCCGGAGTCGGTTGTCAGCGCGAGCAATGATAGCGTCAGTGTCAGTGGTAATTGGAGCAAATATCGCCGCGCTTTGCCAGTTAAGTGGGCAGATATTTCGCGAGATGACGACAGCACAACGCTTTGCACAAATCAACCAGTGCAGCTTGATTTTGGTGCAGCGGGTAAGGGCTATTTTGTAGATCTTGTAACGAATATTCTTAAAGACGAGCTTGGTGACGATTCGCCTGCGAATAGTGATTTGCCTTCGGATTGCGATTTTTTGGTAAATGCTGGCGGTGATATGCGCGCTTGTTTTAGCGATGAAGATTATCAAATAAAAGTTGCGCTGGAAAATCCTTTTGATACAACGCAAGCGGTAGGTGCGGCATCAATTGTAAGTGGAGCGTTGTGCGCTTCGTCTAATGCGAGAAGGCGATGGAAAGTAAAAGACGCAAATTGTCTTGCAGCTAATGCTTTTGAATCTAATTGTCACAAATCTAATGGTTGCGAATCCGATGCTTTTGAATCTAATCTAATTGCCACTCACTTAATCAACGCTTTAGACGGCATTCCTGCTTGCGATTTATGCGCAAGCTGGGCATATGTTCCTGCTAAAACTTGCGCTTTTCCAACGGCTTATGCCGATGCGCTCGCAACTGCGTTGTTTGTTTCGCAAGAAAACGATTTGCAAACAATCGTGCAAACTGTCGGCGCTGAGTTTGCTGTAATCTCGCCAAATTGCGCGGCTTGCCAAGTTCGCAAAACGTCCGCCTTTCCCGCGCACTTTTTTGCCGACTAATGCTGGCGATGCTAACTAATGCCTAATAATGACGATGCGAGCTAACTTGCTTGCGCAAATCGAAGCTCGTCGCAAACAATACGAGTCCTATCGCGATCAACTCCTAACTTTCAAGCGTGCGTAATTTAGTTATGCACAATTTATGTAAAACAAACTATAAAAGCGTATTTAGTATTACAATTTACATAAATTACATTTCTAGTGAGACTCGCAGAAGAGATTGAGGAGGTGAGAAATGTCTGATAGACTTGTTGATAACAGCAGCCCCCTAAGCCTACTAACAGTGCTCAAACCTGGGGGTTCTTTTTCTGACTAATCGCCTTATTGTTTAATGCATTGTTGCGTTGTGCTTTGTGTAACTCAAAGCTTGCATGCAGAAATCGAAGATCGTAAAAAGCGATGCGAATACTATCACTGATGATTGTGTGCGTTTACAGTAGAATATTAAAGAACGCTTATTTAATTATTGCGTAATTATTGCGTTTATTTAATTATGGCGCATACACGTGCACAAATTGCACAAATGGGGAGCAGCAAATGGACACTCGCAAAGAAGAAGAACGCGCGGAATTGCATCGCACGATTTGGAAGATTGCCGATGATTTGCGAGGTTCTGTTGATGGTTGGGACTTTAAAGCATACGTATTGTGCACAATGTTTTATCGCTATATTTCCGAGAATTTATGCGATTATATTAATAAAGATGAGCATGAATCTGAAGGCGGAGATCCAAACTTTGATTATGCAACAATAAGCGATGAAGATGCTGAGCCTCTTCGCGGTGACATGATTAGTGAAAAAGGCTTCTTTATACTTCCTAGCGAACTGTTTTGCAATGTGCTTAAGAACGCTCCTCAAGATAGCAATCTAAACGAAACATTGAGCTGCGTGTTCCGCAATATTGAAGCTTCTTCTCAAGGAACTGATTCGTCTGGCGATTTTAAGGGATTATTCTCCGATTACGATGTGAATAACATTAAGCTTGCAGACACTGTTGAAGGCAGAAATAAGCGTTTTGTTAAGTTATTGCAAGTGATTAGTGAGATGAAGCTTGGTAGCGTAAACAACAATGTGATTGAGGCTTTTGGTGACGCTTACGAGTATTTGATGGGCTTGTATGCTTCTAACGCTGGCAAGTCTGGCGGCGAATACTTTACGCCTGCAGAAGTCTCAATGCTGCTCACTCGCCTTGGAACAGTTGGAAAATCAAGCATTTCAGACGTGTACGACCCAGCATGCGGATCTGGCTCGCTTCTGCTAAAAGCGAAAAAAGTGCTAGGCATTGAAAATATTAATGGCGGTTTTTACGGTCAAGAAAAGAACGTTACTAGCTACAACTTGTGCCGCATGAACATGTTTTTGCACGATGTGAATTTTAACAAGTTTGAGATTACGTGCGGCGATACTCTTATAAATCCGCAAATCGATGCTAATAAAAAGTTTGAGCTAGTGGTTTCTAATCCGCCTTATTCCACAAGTTGGGAGGGGGATTCTAATCCTTTGATGATTAACGATCCTCGTTTTGCTCCAGCTGGAGTTCTTGCTCCAAAAAGCAAGGCGGATATGGCGTTTGTTTTGCACTGCTTGGCGCATCTAGCAGAAAATGGCGCTGCTGCAATTGTTTGCTTCCCAGGAATTATGTATCGAGGTGGAGCCGAGCAAAAGATTCGCCAATATTTAGTTGAGCATAATGCTGTCGATTGCGTGATTCAACTTCCGAGCAACTTATTCTTTGGTACTTCGATTGCTACATGCATTATGGTTTTGCGCAAAAACAAGAGGAATGATACTTCTGTACTGTTTGTTGATGCGAGCCGAGAGTTTGTAAAGTCAACGAATAGTAACAAGCTTTCGGACGAGAACATTGAGCAGATTGTTAACTGGTACACTTCTAGGCAAGATGTGGAGCATATTGCGCACGTTGCGTCTTTGGAAGAAGTGGAGTCAAATAAATACAATCTTTCCGTTTCTACATACGTTGAAGCAGAAGATACTCGCGAAAAGATTGATATTACAGAGCTTAATGCGCAATTAAAAACGATTTGCGCTCGCGAGCAAGAGTTGCGCGAACAAATTGAGAAGATTGTAAGCGAGATTGAAGCTGGCGGTGTTAACTCTGATAATAGCGAGGTGACTCAATGACTAGCAAACTTGAGGAGTTAATCGCTGAATTGTGCCCGAACGGTGTGGAGTATAAGAAGATTGGTGATATTGGCAAAGTTTCAATGTGTAAACGTATTCTAAAAAATCAAACCAATCCTGTTGGAGATATTCCGTTTTATAAAATTGGGACATTCGGCAAAAAAGCAGATTCTTTCATTTCAAATAAGCTTTTCCACGAATATAAGCAAAAATATAGTTTTCCAAATAAAGGCGATATCTTAATTTCTGCTGCTGGCACAATAGGAAGAGTGGTTGTCTATGACGGCGAGCCAGCGTATTTTCAAGATTCTAACATTGTTTGGGTTGCAAATGATGAAAAGAAAATTCTAAATAGTTTTTTGTATTATATTTATCAATTAGAACCTTGGAAAGTCTCAAGCGGAGGAACTATATCAAGGCTTTACAATGAGAATATTGCTGGAGCAACAATCCCAGTGCCGCCGCTTGAGGTTCAAGAGGAGATTGTGCGGATTTTAGATACGTTTACAGAGCTTACAGCAGAGCTTACAGCAGAGCTTACAGCTCGTAAAAAGCAATACGAATACTATCGAGATACACTGCTTACATTTGACGACAACAATCCTCTTCACTCGCTTATATCGCGCTGCTGCCCGAATGGTGTTGAGTATAAGAATCTTAAAGAATTAGGTTCATTCTTTGGTGGATTGACTGGTAAGAATAAGAATGATTTTGTTGATGGAAATGCTCGTTATATAACCTATAAAAATGTGTATTGTAATGCAGCTGTAGATTTCTCTACAAATGATTTTGTTAAGGTTTCTGATGGTGAAAAGCAAAATGTTTTACAATATGGTGATGTAATTTTTACCGGCTCATCTGAAACTCCTGATGAATGTGGTTTTTCGTCTGCTGTTACCTGTCGCCTAAATGAAGAAGTATATTTAAACAGTTTTTGTTTTGCTTTTCGATTCAACGATGTAAGCATGATGAATCCTGATTTTTCTAAATATCTGTTTCGTTCAAGTGCGTTGCGTTCTCAAATAAAGCGAACTGCTAACGGTGTTACGCGATTTAATGTATCTAAAGCATTAATGAGTAAAGTAACAATCCCCATCCCACCTCTAGAAGTACAGCATCAAATCGTACAAATTCTGGATCGCTTTGACGCGTTGTGCAATGATTTAACTCAAGGACTGCCTGCAGAAATCGAAGCTAGACGCAAGCAATACGAGTACTATCGCGATCAACTCCTTACCTTCAAGCGTGCATAATAGAAAAATGTGAGTAAGAGTAAGAAAGAAGGAAGCAAAATGAAAATTGTGTTAGAGAATCAAGATAGCACTGTAATGTCTACGTTCACGCCGAGTGAGCGAAACGACGGCAGCTATCAAAGCGAAGCACAACTCGAAGAAGAGTTCATTAACATTTTGCAATCCCAAGGCTACGAGTACGCTCACATTCACAACGAGAAAGATCTTATAGCAAATCTTCGAGTGCAAATCGAAAAGCTCAACGACTATCATTTTTCAGATGGCGAATGGGAAAGATTTTTCAAAGAAAATATTGCAAACAGCACTGACGATATAGTTAAGAAAACAGATACTATTCAGCGAGATAACGTTAAAATACTCAAAAAAGATAACGGCGAAGGTAAAAACATAAATATTATTGACAAAGAAAATATTCACAAGAATATTGTGCAAGTAATCAATCAGTATGCTGTTAATGCAAACGATAATGATGCAAATGGCCCTGCGCGTAGTAATCGTTACGATGTGACTGTTCTAGTAAACGGCTTGCCGATGGTTCATATTGAGCTAAAGCGCAGGGGTGTGCCTATTAGAGAAGCGTTCAATCAGATTAACCGTTATGCTCGCGACTCATTTTGGGCTGGAAGCGGGCTATTTGGATACGTGCAAATTTTTGTAATCTCAAACGGCTCTGAAACAAAGTATTACTCTAACTCAACTCGCAATAATGCTTACAATGAGCAGAAAAGTAAAGGATCTAGCAAAACAACAACAAGTAACAGTTTTGAATTTACAAACTATTGGTCCGATGCTCAAAACACTATAATCTCTGACTTATGCGATTTTGCTAAAACATTCTTTGCAAAGCACGTAATTCTTAACATTCTTACAAAATATTGCGTTTTTAATGCAGACAAATGCTTGATGGTTATGCGACCATACCAGATTACTGCAGCAGAAAACATAGTGAATCGCGTAAAATACATGTTTGCTAATGCAAGTAAAATGCCATCATCGGAGCGCCAAAAGGGTGGTTATGTTTGGCATACTACTGGATCGGGTAAAACGTTAACTAGCTTCAAAACCTCGCAGCTAGTAAAAACTTTGAAAGACGCAGAAGGCAATAATCTTGTTGACAAAGTTTTGTTTGTGGTAGATCGTAAAGATCTTGACTATCAAACAATGAGAGAATATAACGCGTTTGAAAAAGGGGTCGCAAATAGTAACACTTCAACAGCTGTACTTACAAAACAGCTAGAAGACAATACCGAAAAATGCAGGCTTATTATAACCACTATTCAAAAGCTTAGTAGATTTATAAGCAACAACCCAAGTCATGAAATTTACAAAAAGCGCATAGTGTTTATTTTTGACGAATGCCACCGAAGCCAGTTTGGAGGCATGCATGCGGATATTGTAAAACACTTTAAAAATAGCTTGCTTTTTGGGTTTACTGGCACGCCAATTTTTGAAGCGAACGCTGCTGGCTCCGACGCTACGCATCTTTCTACAACCGAGCAAACTTTTGGACCTTGCTTGCATACTTACACAATCATTAACGCGATTAACGATAAAAACGTGTTGCCATTCCGCGTAGAATACGTTGCTACTGTAAAAACGTCTAGCGAGTTGGAAAAAGCAACAGACGAATTGGTTGCAGATATTAATCGTCCCGAGGTAATTAAGCACAAAGATCGCGTGCATAATGTCGTTCAATACATTATTGAGCATTTTAGTCAAAAAACGTATCGCAACGAGAAAACTTACAAATACAAGCGCATTCTTAACGTTAAAGAACTTGCTGCTGATAAGCATAACTCTGTAGAACCTAAAAAATCTTCTGAAGCAGTTGACGTAAACGGCTTTAATTCAATCTTTGCTGTTGCGGACATTGAGCTTGCAAAATTGTATTACAACGAGTTCAAAAAGCAGCAGCAAAATCTGCCGCCAAGCGAACGCTTAAAAGTGGTAACTATTTTTAGCTATGCAGTAAACGAGGGTGAGTCAGATTCTTCGGAGTATAGCAACGGCATGGGTTCTCTTGGAGAAGAAAATTCTGAAAGCACTGCAAGACTTGACGCAAATTCGCAAGAATTCTTGGAAAGCGCTATAAACGACTACAATCAAATGTTTGGAATGCACTACGATACGTCAAACAGTGAGTTTCAGAGTTACTATAAGGATGTGTCAATGAGGATGAAGAATAAGGAAATTGACGTTTTGATTGTAGTCAACATGTTCCTAACTGGTTTCGATGCAACAACTTTGAACACGCTTTGGGTAGATAAAAATCTTCGCATGCATGGGCTTATTCAAGCGTTTTCGCGCACAAATCGAATATTGAACTCCGTTAAAACGTTCGGAAACATTGTGTGCTTTAGGGATTTGAGCTATCAAGTTGACAAAGCGGTAGCTCTTTTTGGAGATAAAGATGCGCAAGGTATTGTGCTTTGCCCTACCTTTGAGCAGATTTTCAACGGTTATGTTGATGCTAATGGATCTGAGCGCTGTGGATACAGTGATTTAGTAAATGAGCTTATGGAAAAGTATCCGCTACAAGGCTTCAACATTGTTGGAGAAGAGAATCAGAAAAAGTTCATATCGCTTTTTGGCAATATTTTGCGCTTGCGTAACATGCTGAAAGCTTTCGATCAATTTGAAGGCAACGAGATAATCAAAGAGCGCGATATGCAAGATTACTTGGGGCATTACCAAGATTTGCATGAAGAATGGAAGTGCAAAGAGCAAAAAGGCGAGATTGCAGACATTACGGACGATGTTGTGTTTGAGATGGAGCTTGTGCGCCAAGTAGAAGTAAATATTGACTACATTTTGATGTTAGTAGAACGCTACCATAGCAAGCATTGTAAAGATAAAAATGTTCTTGCTTCTATTAAGGTGGCGATTGACGCTAGCCCGCAGTTGCGTAGTAAAAAGAAGCTTATTGAAGGGTTTATTGCGCAGCTTAATGAGAAGGAGCTTGAAAAGCTTGTGGATTATGGCGGTACAACTACTGTTTACGATTCGAACGGCAACAAGGTGAGTATTGTTGATTGCTGGAGCGAGTATGTTGAGCAAAAGTATAATCATGACTTGGCGCAACTTGTGCAAAGCGAAGGATTAAACGATGATTTGACTCGCAAGTTTATGGAGAAATCTTTTAGCGCTGGCGAAGTGAGCGAGCTTGGTACAGATATTAATGATTTAATGCCTAGAATGAGCAGATTTGGCGCTGCGGCTCAAGCGCGCGCTGAGAAGAAAAGTCGCATTGTGGAAAGTATGAGAAAACTATTTAATGAGTTTGTTGGACTTGTCGGCTTTAGTAAAAACGAAAGATAATTATCGTTATCAATATCATTTTTGTAATATTTGCGTGTTTTTTGCGTCGAACTATATCAATCTACATGATATGTCGATATTATGTACCTGTGGGGCCTTTGTAATGGCAAGTTTTAGTTGGGTGCGCTCAATTTGGGGTAGAGCGCGTAGATATGCAGGAAATGCGTTAACGCAAAAGGCGTAAAACGCGTGAGAAGTGCGGAATCGCAAGAAGACGCGGAAGAACGCGAGGAGATGTTATGCGCGCGTGTGTAAAAGTGCGCCGAATTATTCGTGACTCGGCTGCACTGATTCTGGCTGTGTGCATGTTGGTAGGTTGCATAGTTAGCTCGTTTGCTACAACTATTCCAGCTTTTGCAACAGATGCAGATCGTTCTTATACTAGCTGGACAGAAGTTTCTAAAGCAATTAACAATGAATTGCTACAAGGTCAATCAGAATACAATAGTGGCAATAATTCTGGAGCTGCAACTCGATTTGAAGCAGCATACAATTCAGTTTACGTTGCTTCTAACATGATTACGGTTGTGCGAGATGCAATCGGGCAGAATAAAGTTCAAGCACAAACTGATCAATTCCAGCAGCTGCAAACGCTTGTATACCAGCAAAATCAAACTTCGCAAATAAGTACTGTTTCAACGGCTCTTGCAGCGGATGTTGCACAAACTGCATCTAGTCTCGATGCCAACTCAAAAGTGGATAAGCCAAATGTTTATGCGCAAAAGTTGCGTGCGCAAATTAAAGCAGAGCGCAAAAAGCTAGATGCTGCAAAAAAGAAAAACCTTGGACGCAATGGTCGTACGTGGGGTCAAGTTGCTCGAGAAATGAATGTTATTCTCGACAAATCTGTTGCAAAATACAAGTCTGCAAAAGGTAATAAAACTCAAGTAGCAGCCGCAGTTGATTTAATTAACGAAGCCTATTACCAGTATTACGAAAAGCTCGGTTTCGAGAAGAACGTGATGAATGCAATAAGCGGAAGTCGCGTTTCGACTGTCGAATATCAATTCAAAGAGTGCCGCCAAACAATGAACAATGGCGGAACTATTGAGCAAGCTAAAAAGTTCGTAACGGATCTTAAAGCGATGCTTATTGAAGACGCAGCAAAATTAGACAAAGGCGCATCTTCAAGCGCAAATCCATTTATGCAATTCATAACTAGCTCATTTGGTCAAGCTTTCGTAATTTTGCTTCGTGAAGGTTTGGAAGCGTTGCTGGTTGTTGCAGCAATTATTGCTTACCTTGTTAAATCCGGTCACAAGAATATGGTGAAGTACATTTACCTAGGTATTGCGGCTGGAATTGTGGCATCTCTCGCTGTAGCTGCACTATTCGGATTGCTGTTTAATGGCTCTGGTCCGCAGCAGGAGATTACAGAAGGCGTTGTTGCATTGTTCGCAATGCTTATGCTGCTTTACACGAGTAACTGGATGATTTCTAGATCTTCAGTGCAAGCATGGAATAAGTATATTAGTGAGCAAACAACGGCAGCAGTTTCTAAGGGAAGCTTGGTTTCTTTAGCGTTATTGAGTTTCCTTGCGGTGTTCCGCGAAGGTGCTGAAACTGTAATCTTCTATCAAGCAATCTTTGCAGTTTCAAACGGAGCTGACTCTATGATTTGGGGAGGCTTCATTTCCGCTGCTGCAGTTCTTGTAGTGATATTCTTGCTAATTCGTTTCGCATCTGTGCACATACCAATTCGCCCATTCTTTACTGGAACAAGTGCTCTTATGTCTGTTCTCGTAGTGATTTTTGCAGGCGGTGGTGTGCACGCGTTAATCGAGGGCGACGCTCTCGAAGGAATGTATATTCAAGGCTTGCCAACTAACGATTGGCTTGGGTTCTATCCGTATGTTGAGACGATTGTTGCTCAAATTGTGGCAGCAATTGTTGTGATTTCACTGCTTTGCGTATCTATTGCGCGAAGTCGTGTGAAACGCGCGGTAGAAAATAAATAAGCAAAACAACAAATAACCAACTAATAAATAATTAATAAACAACCAATAACAATAATTAAATAAAAATAACTAACAACAAACACAGAAGGTTAGATATGAAGAATAATAAAATGATGGCAATTGCAGCTTTGGCTCTTGCTGGACTGCTTGCGCTCGCTGGCTGCGGTTCTAATGGCAATTCCGCTAAAACTGATGCTAAGTCACAAGCAACCGAGCAGAAGGCTGACGACAAGGCTGATGACAAGGGCGGCGATAAGGGCTTTGAGGAGGTTCCAGTTGGTCCTCACCAAGATCAGAACATTGGACCTCTTACTATTGGTGCCGTGTACTTCCAGCCAGTGGACATGGTTCCAGCTGGCATGGGCTTGAAGGCAAGCGAAGCAAGCTTCCACCTTGAAGCCGATATCCACGCTAACCAAAAAGGTACAAAGCTTGGCTACGGTAAGGGCGAGTTCATTCCAGATTTGACTGTGAACTATGAGATTGTCGATAAGGCAAGCGGTGAATCTGTTGTTAAGGGTACTTTCATGCAGATGAATGCTTCCGATGGTCCTCACTACGGTGCAAACGTTAAGCTTGACAAGGCTGGAAATTACAAGCTCATGCTTTCAGTCGAATCCCCAGAAAAGAAGGGTTGGATGCTTCACGTCGATCCTGCTACCGGCGTAACCGGTCGCTTCTGGACTGAGCCAATTAAGGCAACCTTCGACGATTGGAAGTACACTCCTCGTCAGTGGTAGTGATAGCTAGTTAATAATTAGCGATTAATTAATAATTTTAGTAAATAATAAGTAATAGCAAAGGAGGGAGTTATGTTCAGACTGTTTGTGGCAGTTATGCCTGGGCTGCTCCCTCTTGCGCTACTCACAATGGGATTAAGCACATCGCTTACTGTTGGCGAGGGGCGAGATAAGCCTCTGAGCGCACGTTGGAGATTGTATGGGCTGTCTGCAGGCACAGTCACAGCTCTTATTTTTGCTATACTTCGCGCATCTGTAGTAATTAATCAGCGAAACTTTATTAATATGCCGGCGTTGTGCATTGCGGTTCCGCTTGATATCGCTGCAATTATTGTGGTTATTTTTTCACACAAAATAATAAAAAATTGGCGTAATTGCCCGCTTTTAATGCACATAAGTAACGTGATTGGCGCATGTTGCTTAGCGTTTACTGTGTTTTATGCTTTGCCAGATGTTATTTTGCAGCTTACTATTTTCGTAGATTCAAGCACTCCGCCTTTTACATCAGACATGTTGCTTCGAGCGCTTGGTTTTGTGCTTGGAGTTATTGCTGCTATTTGCTTAAGCCTTATGGTTCGTTCTTTGCGCACTACATCTAACGCGATTTCTTTCAAAATTGCTGTAGTTTTAAGCATGATTATTTTGCTAGTGCAGCACATAACTTCACTTTTGCAGATTATGCAAGGAAGCATTCTGCTTTATATGGATGACTTTTCTTTCAGCGTGCTTGTTTGGCTAATTAATAACGCTCCATTAATGATTATGGCGCAAATTAGCGTGTTCATGATTCCTGCTGCTGCATCCGTAATAATCGGCTTTAAAACGGCTGTAGTTGGTGAAAATGCTGCAGAAATTCGCACGAAGCGTGCATTTAAGCGCAAATCTCGAAAGTCTGCGCTCGCAGCTCTTTTGGCTGCTATCACAGTGATACTTACGCTTACTGTAGGCGTATCTATTATGAATATTAAACCAACTCTTACGCCTCCAGAACCGTATGAATTGCACGATGGTGTTGCAACTATTAATTACGTTCAAGTTTCAGATGGTCATTTGCATCGCTTCCAATACAAAGCAAAAGACGGCACTGTTATGCGCTTTATAATCATTAAAAAGAATGGTGGAGCGTATGGCGTCGGATTGGATGCTTGCGAAAACTGCGGTGATGCAGGCTACTATGAAAAAGACGGTAAGATTATTTGCCGTAAGTGCGATGTAGCAATTAATTTGGCAACTATCGGTTTTAAAGGTGGTTGCAATCCGATTCCGTTCCCGTATAAGGCTGGGCATGGCAAAATCACAATTCATACTGCTGATTTAGACGTGCTTAGTTCGCATTTTAAGTAAGGGAGAGTTGCTATGTTTATGATGCGCATGGTTGCTCGATCTCTTGTGCGGCAATTGAAAAAGCGTGTGTTGATTGCGCTCGTAGTGTGCTTAAGCGCGTGCGTTAGCGTATCAATGCTTAGCGTTGTGTATGACGTTGGAGACAAAATTAACGCAGAGCTGAGTTCATATGGTTCAAATATTGTGGTTCAGCCAAAATCTAGCGCTGTTGTAAATGATTTGTATGCTTCTCGAGAGCAGATTGATACTAATGGTTCTGGGAGTTTAAAGGCTGCGGAAAGCCATGAGTCTACTGCTTCGCTAAAAGAATCTGACGCTGCAAAAATAAAAATGATTTTCTGGGCGTTTAATATCACTAATTTTGCGCCGAAAATAACTGTTCATGCAAATCTTGAAGCAAAATCTTCTGGCGATTTGGTAGTGCCTATTGTTGGAACTTGGTTTAATCGCAAGCTTGCGCTCGCTTCTGGAGAAACAACGGTTGTTGGCGTTCAAGGTTTGCGCTCTTGGTGGAAGATTAATGCAGGTCGTTGGGCAAAAGATAATAAATCTGAAGCAATGGTAGGTGCGCAGTTAGCTGATCGTTTGCACTTAAAACTTGGTCAGCGTTTGCGTTTGATTCGTGACGGGCGCGAGGTTTCGTTGCGTTTGGTTGGCGTATACGATTCTGGCGACGACGACAATAACGCAATCTACGCAAGTTCTAGCGATGCTCAAAGCCTTGCAAATAAGCCGAATAAGGTTGATTCGATTGAAGTAAAGGCTCTTACTACTCCTGAAAATGATTTAGCGCGAAAGGCTGCTAAAAATCCGGCAGCGCTCAGCCAGGAAGAGTGGGAAACTTGGTATTGCACGGCTTACCCGAGTTCGATTACTTACCAAATTGAGGAGGTAATTCCTGGAGCTGTTGCAAAGCAGGTTCGTCAAGTTGCAGCGTTGCAGGGTAACGTATTAAATAAGACGCGCGCTGTTATGGTTTTGATGACTGCGTTGAGTTTAATTGCTGCGGCTGTTGCTGTGGCGAATCTTATGGCTGCTTCAATTTCTGAGCGTTCTGGCGAGCTTGCTTTACTCAAGGCGTTAGGTGCGCGTGGTGGCGCTGTTGCTCGTCTTATGCTTATGGAAACTGCGGTTATTGCGTTTGGTGGAGCGTTACTCGGCATGGCTTTGGGATTTGCAGTGGCGCAGATTATTGGTTTCACAGTGTTCGGCTCTGCGATTTTGTTCCGACCAATGGTATTTGTTCTGGTGTTCGTGCTGCTTGCGTTGACTGTGCTTGCGGCTGCAGGCTCGTCGATTCGTTCGATTTTGAGTGTGCGTCCTGCGGAGGTGCTTCATGGCAGGTAAATCTTATATGACTTCCAACAATTCTATGTTTGTAACCATGCTGTTTAGCGCGGTATTTCGTCGAAAATCGCGTGCTCTAATGGCTGTTATTGCAACGCTTGTTGGTGCTGCTACGCTGTTTTGTTTAGCTGCAATCTGCCTTGTTGTACCTCAACAGATGAGCGATGAAATGCGCGCGTATGGAGCGAATATTATCGTAACTCCAATTGAGGGCGAGTGGAAAAACGGTATTGATCGCGCAATGGTTTTGCACACAAACGATATGGTTCTTGCAAAAGGTGCCATGCGATCTGCTACATATCGTTACGAAAACGTGCGTATTAACGCAGCTCCGTATGTTTTAGCAGGAATAGATGTTAGTTCAGTAAAGTCTCTTAATAAGCATTGGAATGTAGACGGCTCTTGGCCTAACGGTGGAAATGTTATGGTTGGGCGAGATGTGGCTCTTGCGATGGGCTTAAAAATAGGCTCTCGAATTGCGATTGCGTATAGATCTTCGGATAATACTGCCGGCTCTCATAAGCCAGCAGAGAAGTCTACAAATCAGTCTGCAAGTGAATCTGCAAATAAGTCTACAAATCAGTCTGCAGATAAGCCAGCAGAGAATCAAGCACAAAATTCTGCTGCAAATTCTTCAGATCAGTCTGCGCAAAAATCTTCTCAACAAAAGCTCGTTGAAGGCAGAGTCTCAACGGATATTATGGATACTCACGGTACGACTTTCCGCGTTTGTGGCATTTTGGACACAGGCGGTGCAGAGGATTCTATGCTATATGCGCTAAACGCAGATGTAAATTCTCTTACGGGAGTTAAGCGTGGTGCGGATGTTATTGCTTACTCGTCTTCTGCGCCTAGCGTTGATGCTGTTGTGAGAAGCATTAACGATATGACTTCTATGCGTGTGCGCGCTCAGCAAGTTACTAAAGTTACTGCTGCTGACACTGGTATTATTACTATGCTTCGCAGCCTGTTCTGCATTGTATCGCTAGTTGTTTTGGTACTGATGATGGTTGGTGTGAGCACTACTATTTCTTCGATCGTGCAGCAGCGTCGAAATGAAATTGGTTTGCGCAAAGCTTTGGGTGCGAGCGCACGGAGTATTGGCGTGGAGTTTACTGCTGAAGCTGGATTATATGGCTTCGTTGGCGGTATTGCTGGTACTGCGGTAGGGTATGTGTTTGCTCGTTTGCTTGCTGCAATGGTGTTCTCGAGAGATTTGGGCGTGAACTGGTGGCTAGTCGTGTTCTCTATTGTATTTAGCGTTGCTGCGTCTTGCGTTGCTGCGTTGCCGCCTGTTTTGCGCGCTTCAAAAATTGACCCTGCGATTGTGCTTCGAGAAGAATAGTTTTAATCGTAAATTTAGAGATTGTTTAAGATTTGAGTTAAGGATTTGAGTTAAGGATTTAATATGACAGAGAATATAGAAAATAAGTTGGAAAGCACGGAGTCTAATCCAAAAATGCTGTTGACTTTGGATCATATTTCCAAGATTTACGGCTCTCTACGCGCGGTTGACGATTTGTCGCTTACTGTGCCAGAAGGCGAGTGGCTTTCAATCGTTGGCTCCAGTGGCTCTGGTAAAACCACGCTAATGAACATTATTGGCTGCATGGATTCGCCATCTAAGGGTTCCGTGTCTTTGCAAGGACGCAAACTTGAGGATTTGAACGCGGGTCAACTTGCTGACGTTCGTAAAAACGTAATCGGTTTAGTTTTTCAAAAGTTTTATCTTGTTCCGCATTTAACAGCTGTTGAAAATGTGATGGTTGCGCAATACTATCATTCTGTTGTTGACGAAGCTCAAGCAATGGACGCTTTGGATCGCGTGGGCTTGAAGGATCGCGCTCACCACCTGCCAAGCCAGCTTTCTGGCGGCGAGCAGCAGCGTGTGTGCGTTGCTCGTGCGCTTATCAACTGCCCTAAGTTGCTTCTTGCGGATGAGCCGACTGGTAATTTGGACGAAAAAAATGAGCAGATTGTGCTCGACTTGTTTAAGCAGCTGCACAAGCAAGGCACGACGATTATTGTTGTAACTCACGATTCTTTGGTAGCTCAGTGCGCGGATCGAGAAATTATGCTCAACCACGGTGTGCTTGTTGGGGAGCGTTGGAATAACGAGGATGCTCGCAAAGCATACGAGGCGATTGGCGGCAAGCCTGCGTTTACGAGTGCTCACGTTGATGAAAGTGTTGTGGAAGCTTTGCAAGATCATGAGCCTACTAAGTCTCCTAAATTAGCGAATTTAGATGATTAGTTGCGTGGGTTTTAAAATATACAAGATTTGAGGGCGATGATTTTATGATTTCAGATAATATGTTTCACGATGTTTCACGCGACGATTTGAAATCCAAAAAAGTTACGAAAACCGTTGCTGCGCTTGCGATTGTAGCTGCATCGTCCGCTATGTTTTCTGCTTGCGGCGAGCCGAGTGCTGTGCCAATGAACGATGAATTCGCTGGTAATTCTGGTCAAAGCGCGGATGATGCTGGTAATCCTTCAGGCAAGTACGATGCTGGTGCTCAGCAATCTAAGTCTTCTGCGCAAAGTGAGGATTCTGGGGATTCTAAAAACCAATCTAAAACTGATACTGGCAATTACAAAGATGGTGACTATAAAGTCAAAGCTACGTATGGTCCGGTTGCAGAAGACAGTTTCGATGTGCGCTTAAGCGTTGCAAATGGGAATGTTAGCGATGTGCAAATGACGCCTCATCCGTTTACGCCGATTTCAAGAGGTCATATGGATGCATTCTCAAAGGCTATTCCAGGAAAAATCGTTGGAAAGCCGTTGAAAGATTTGCATATTTCGGTTATTGCTGGAGCAAGTTGGACTAGCGACGCATTCAATAAAGCTCTTGACGTTGCTCGCCAAGAGGCTTCAATTCAATCCGCAAAATAATCTACAACCACCTTAATTTATTAATATAACCTTGATTATATTGTTGAATATTAGTCTGTAATTAATAGGGGCTAGTACTGCAGTTGCTACAGTACTAGCCCCTATTATTGTTTATTTTTTGCTTGTGAAATTATCGTTTATTTATTTTATGCGCTTTAACTTTGCGATTACTCCAGCAAGTCCGAACATTGCAATCGCAGCAAAGGCAGTTAGTAATATTTCGCTTCCTGTTTTTGGAAGTTGGTTATTATCTTGTTTGCGTTTTTCTACAATTTTATTATTCGGATTTTCTTTTGGTTGTGGCGCAGGGTTTGGTGTTTTTTCTGGCTTCGGCTTATGCTTTGGCCACGGTGTTGGCTCTGGAACGGGTGTTGGCTCTGGAGCTGGCGTTGGTGGTGTTGGTGGTGTTGGTGGTGTTGGCGGTGTTGGCGGATTATATTCTACTGTGAGAGAAATATCATTAGCGCCTGCTGCTGCGTCAGAGTTCTTCCCTTCGTTTGTTTGCGAGCCGTCCCAAGTAAAGTCAAATAATTTCGTTGTTTTATTAAATGTTGCAGCTGCATGGAAGTCGCCTGTCACCGTTCCAACAATTGTAGCTTTTCCGGAGAAATCTTGATTTATCTTTATTCCCGGAATAGTGATTTTCATTGCGTCGCCAAGATTTGTTTGTACTGCTGTCTGCAATTCCGCATACGTTTTAATACCAGATTTCAAATTAATAGTAACTGTTACAGTCTTGCCTTCAGCTTTCACATCCTGTATAGCAAAAGTATCTGAGAACCCATCGAGCTTAAGTGTATTTTTTGTGATATTTTCAGGCAGCGTTAAACCGTCTGGGATAGTAAATGTAGCCGTAAACGAAGATGTCATATCGCTTAGAGCAATATTGCTATAATCTGTCGCATTTACTGTGTTAAATTTATTTTCTATCGCTTTCATTTGGTCTTTTACTACTGCAGCTATGATTGTGCCAGTGAAATCAATAGTTTGTCCTGGTGTAACTTTGTATGCTGTAGTTGCTGTGTTATCGCCAGTTAATAAATCTGCAGGAAGATCAATATTCTCCTGCTGTATGTGTTCAATGCTTGGATCAATCTTCCACTTAAGGTAGAAGGTAAGATCATCGTCCACTTTTGGATCATTGTCAATAGTAGCTTTTTCTGTTCCATCCTTGTCTTTGAACCAGTAGTAGTAATCTGTGCTATACACATAGCCAAAGAGTGAGTTTTCTTTTTTCTCATTTATTAAATGATAATATTTGCGCGTGGCAAGATTCGTATAATTTGCATCTGAATCGGAACTTGCTTTGCCACTAATGCCAGGTGTGTCTATATTGACATTATCATCCAAACTTTTAATAAGATTGATTAGCGTCTTGTTTTCGCTAAATTTTGCTGTTTTCTTAACAACAGCAACATCTCCACCGCGCTTATCTTTTTTAATCTCAAATACTTTTGTATTTTTCTTAAAAATACTGCTATCGGAGAAAGTTCCGCCGTTTGCGGAGAATTTTACTGTAAATTCTTTTTCTTCCCAATTTGCATATAAGTCAATTAAGTTTTTATTCTTCGCTATAGCAATATTGCTACCTGCTTTTACAGTCTTGCCTTTGCCGTTTTTCTCTGTGGTCCAACCTTTGAAGACCATTCCTTCGCGGGCAAATTTTGCATTATTCTTAATAACTTCGTCGAATGAAAGAACTTTGCTGGTGCGTTTTGGGTTAGTCTCACTAACAAGGTATGTTGCATCATCTTGAGCGCAATTATGGTAGCGAACAGCATAAGATGAGGCATCTTTTTCCCATTTTGCATACACTGTTGTGTCGCTTGTTATAGGCATACTTTCAGTAAATTGTTGCTCTTTATTCTCAGCATTCTTGCAGAACCATCCGAGGAACTTATATCCAGGAGCAATTGGATTTGCTGGTACTTCAGTACTTCCTCCTGCCACTGTTTTTGCAAAGTTTAATGCGTAACCGCGTATAGCAAGGGATTCTTTTGCTTTAGTTGAAAAGTCAGAGAATATAGCTCCTTTAGCTTCCTCAGAATTTGCATCATTGAGTTCAAATGTCACTTTTGCTGCTGGAACCCATACGTGTTTTTCGTTATCTTTAGAAGCTTTTTTAACTGAGTATATGTATGTCTTTTTATTTTTATTGATTGGTTTTATCTCATTTACAGAACTATCGGAAAGAGTAAAAAGGCTTAGCTTTTCATTGCCATTTTCTTCACCGTTTACAGGAACAGTGCTTCCCATGTTGCTGTGATATTCAGGAGCATATGTAACCATGTGCGAGCCTCCAGTAACAACATAGCTATTTCCTGTTCCAGCTCCACTATCTGCATCTTTGCTTGCTGGGCTATCTATTAAGCAATCTCCTCTAAGTTCAATAGAGCCGTTTTCTTGAGCTCCAAAAAGCGCTCCACTATTTTTTCCATTACCTTTGATTGTAGAATCGGTGAGAATTACTTTTCCGGTATTTACATTTAGGCCGCCAGTGCCACCATTATTAAATTCAAGAGTAGAGTTGGTAACAGTTAATTTTCCGTTTGTTATTCCAACGGAAATGCCTGCGATAGATCCTGCATTCGCAACAATTCGTGAATTATTGGTAACAGTTGAGTTGCCTTGAATTGTTAAACCAGTTGAGTGCCTCCAACCAATTTTATTAATCACAAACTCCGAATTATTCATGTTTAATTTGTTTACGTAGTATGTCATCCCAAAGCCTGCTACAGTAAGTGAAGAATTCTTCAAAGTTAAATCTCTTGCATCAAACCATGTGCGAATTTGTGATTTAACGTTAATAGTAGCGTTTTCGAAAGTAATACCATTAGCATAAAAATTTGTATCACATTTGTCGTCAGCAGTAATTTTTAATTTATCTTTGCTTGTACCTTTTACTGTTCCAGCAAGGTAGATTCCGTTACTGTCTTCTACTCCGTTATCTTTGAAAGTGTATATGCCGTCAGTAATAAGAGAGCCTTTTTCTGCTGTAAGTGCTACCTTAAACGCAGTCATTTCCAATTTGCCATCACCGCGAAGTGTGGAGCCAGATTTCAACGTGATGCCATCGTTGGTATTATTCGAGCCTGTTATTGTGGCGCCGGATTTATCGATAGAAAGTGTAATGTCTTGTGGAATTTCTATAGGTGCATTAAGTGAAAAATTGCCTTTAATGGTGATATTTGCAGGTTTCTGTGTGGCTTTTTCAAGAGCTTTTTGAATAGTTTTTAATGGCTTACTTTCAGATCCATCGTTGGTATCTAAGCCGTTTGTGCCATCTACAACAAGTTGTGTTTTTGGAGCTGGGTTAGTTACTGTTACTTCTGTTGATGGGGGGGGGTGATAGCTAATGCACTTATTGGGCATACAGAAAGCAAGGACATTGCTGCAATGATAGTTGAAGTAGTAAGTATGTGTATGCCGTTATATTTATTATTTCTTCTCATTGTTAGCTCCATATTGTCTGCGGAAGTTTGACATTAGTTAATGCATCGTATCAATACAATTTCTACACTATACCAGTAGAAGATAAAAGTATACTCGTATTTGTATTAAACACAATAGTTCATAAATATTTGCAAATGCTCTAATTAATAGTGCAATATCATTTGTGCTGTGTGTTTATAGCAGCAAAATGTTGAATATTTCATATAAAATATTCCCATGCAAATTCTTTTTTTGGACGAGAGTGGAACTGCACCTAAATGTGATGCTGTAGAGCAAAATCCTTATTTTGTTTTGGGGGGATTAGTTATTCCGGAATCGCAATGGAAATCATTACAAAGTAATCTGCACGGATTAAAAAAGAAATATGGGATTGAAGGGGAAGTTAAGTGGCGTTATTTTATTAATCATCCATTAAGCAACAAGACCACGCCTCTTTCTAATTTAAGTGTTAATGAATTGAATGAATTGCGTAAGGATCTGTTTAAACTGATTTCGGAAAATGAAAATTTTAAAATTATTGCTGCTGTAGTGAACACTAAGGAGTATTACGATAAATATAAAGATGACAATGCTGAAAATATGTATCACACTGCATTTGAAAAAATATGTGAACGTTTTCAGTATTATCTTCAAGATTTAAGCAAAAATGCTGGTACAAAAGTTTATGGAATGATAGTTATTGATGCTCGTAATAGTAAGCAAAATAAGCAACTTGATGATTTCCATTTTGATTTACTTAATAATCATGACTCACATCGAGCTGATTATAACAATCTAATTGAAGGATTATTTATAGCAGCTTCGCATCATAGTGTAGGTGTGCAGTTTGCAGATTTAGTTGCAGGAGCAGTTTATAGAAAATGTTCTAAAGGAGATTCAACTTTTTATAATATGATAAGAAATAACGTTCGTAGAAATAGTCAAGGTAAAGCGGAAGGATTTGGAGTAGTAGCTGTACCTAGTGGTAGCCGTATTATTGAAAAGTGAAATAATAAAAATAGACGCCGTGTTGAAGATTAACCTCAAACCTGCAATATGGCGCAGTCACGACGTATGTAGATTATATCATAAATTGCTTATTGTTCGCAATAATGCGTTTTGGTACTACAATCACCTTAATCCTTGACTTCAAGAATAGTGCCTTCGTCGCGAATCATCGTTGCTGCCATAGCTCCGGTTGCTGCCATAAATGGAATAATCGCATTACTGTATTCGTCCATGAACTGTGCAAAATCATGATTCCAAGAAATAATCGCAACGTACAAAAGAAGGAACTCAACTGCTGTAAATACTGCCCACTTAAGAATCCAAATAAACGTTTTTTTTTAATAACTTTTATAGAGTCCTTGCTCATGAGTTGCCTTCTTTCTAATTTGTTGTTTTGTTCGTGCGCATTGTAGCTAATTCGCGTACATTGCCTCTAGTTCGTATGTATTTCTAGTATAAATGCCGCAAGTCTTCGAACAATACGATGTACTCAGAACTTAGTACTCAAGATTGCACGGAAAATGTTGGTAATTAGACTTAAAGCAACGCACAAATAAGTTGTGCAAATACGTTACAAATACAAGGAGATGCAAACATGAACAGCGCAGATATGGGTAGTGTAAGCAGTGATTTTGGTATAAACTCTTGGCTGCCAGAAGATAACGTAAACAAAATAGGAAACGCTAGTGAAAATAGCATTAATCAAATTCAAAATCAGGAAGATAAACTTGCGGAAAATAGTAGCGAAGAGCTTTCACAAGATGAAATTGATGAATTAGCTAAGCAATTAGAAGAATTCTTTACAAAATATATTGTGCTAGAAAATGGCTCTTTTGTTGTAAAAGAGGATGCTATTATTGCAGACGGTTATGGTGATCACATAGAATATTTTCGCAATGCTGCAAAAGGATTAAATCTTTCAATGGAAGATCAGCAATAAGCTTAAATCCTTAAAGTCTTAAATCTTTAAAAATCGCTTTCGTCAATAGGGTGGCCTTGTGGGCGCTTTATTACTCGCCACAGAATCACCAATGTTAAGACGCCGTTTGCAATTCCGTAGTAATAAATCCAAGGAACGTGAATAAGCCCACAAATAAAGCATGAAATAATATTTATTAAATTATTTGAGTAATTGTTGAGTATTTGCTTATTTTGTGATTCGACTTTTTTGCGCTCTCGCTCAAGAGTAATTATGTAATCTTTGTTGTTCTCTGTATTCTCAACGTCACTACTTATGCTGTTAGCGCCCGCGCCGCTAAGCTTAGATATATTATTTTTTATATACGCATTTTTTTCTTTAATAACGCTTTTGAGCAAGAAAAAATATGCATAAGAATACAATGCAACAGAAAGAAGTCCTAAAACAAGCCACAAAGCGAAAAGGTCAAAGCTACGCATAAAAGCAGCTGCTGAGGCGAACGCCATCGCAGCTACTTCTGCGGAGTGCAATACTACTAGTCGTTTTGTCATATAATCCTGCTGCAATCATTATTAAAGATGAATTTTCAACGCAACTAAAAGTCATATATTGTTACTTATTATAATCACATATGATTTACGTGTAGTACTTGTAATCATTTTTTACTACACAATTTGCTCTACTTTGCGCATGCTTATAAAGTAGAATATAAGAAAAGTAGCATAAGATTGCAAGAAAGCCATTATGCCAAAAACGTATGCAATAGTAGATAACGACCCATTAGTTTTAGCGGTTATGCGAAACGTGCTCAGCAAGCTTTTGCCAAGCGAGTACGCGTGCAAATGGTGCGTAAAATCAGGCGTGCAAGCTTTGAAATATTGCCAAGTAGCAAAAACTACTCCAGATTATATTCTGATAGATATGTCAATGAAAGACATGTCTGGAGTGGAAGTAATACGCGCAATCCGTGAGCAAAACAATAATATTGTTTTAATTGGCATGACTTCGTATGACTGCAGATCCTATGCTTCGTCAGTAGCGCAAGTTGGTGGGCAGGCAATGGTTGCTAAAGACAATTTCAAAGGACTAGCAGAAGCTTTGCAATATTGCGATAATCAAAATGTGTATGGCTGCCGTTGCGTTAACGATGTTGCTTACGATTTTGCTACTCCGCAAGAATCTTTTATTAGGCTTTCTAAATCAAGGTCGCGCAGCGTTTTGCCGCCGCAAGAGCTAAAAATCATGGAACTGCTTGCTAAAGGCTACACGACGAATCAGATTGCGGCTCAACTTGGTCTTATGCCAAACACTGTAAACACGCATATTCATAGGATTTACAAAAAATTGCATGTTTCTAATCGCGTACAAGCAATATCCGCATTTGCTGCAATGCAAAATCGTGAGCAAACTAGCAATATGCAATATGCTTATAATTTGCCGCAAAATCATCCGAATATTTTGCAAGAAACGGATAGCGCATGTTAATGAAAACATTTTCGCGCGTTATTGAGTTGGTTAAAAGCTGGAAAATTCAGCGAACTTTATTCATAATATTGGCGATTCTTGTAGTGTCAATGGATGTGCAATTTTGCCATACAGCTGGGTTGTGGAATAATCCATTACAATCTGCGTGTCAATACGTTTGGATGTTTGCAATATTTCTTTTGATTGCTTTTCCGCGTCAAATATCACTCGTAACTCCGATTTTGTATTGCGTAACGTTAGCAGTACCAGGCGTAAATGCAACTTGCGTGCTTTTTTCGTTGATTGCTAGCATGTTTGTTGCAGGCTTTTACGATTCGTGGAAGTATTTGCTTTGTGTGTACATAGTTTCGCTGAATATTATGTACTTTGCAAAAATGGCGTATATTCCGTTTACTTTTCCTTGTTTTATTCTTATTTCTATGATTTGCGGTTACGCTTTGCGCAAGTATTTGAACATGTTGGAAGAAAATAATCGCGCAAAAATGAATATTGTACGAAGCAAGTTCCAGTCTTATATTGCGTCTGTTGCGTTGCAATTGCACGACGATGTGAACAATGAGATTACTGATATTACGTTGCTTGCAACGGATGCTTTATATGCTGAGAACAATGAACATACAAAAGAATCGTTAGAGCAGATTATTGAACATTCGCGTAATGCACTTTCCAAAGCGAGACTTGTTATCAGCCTGCTTGAGCAAGCTGAGCATAAGTATGATGATTCTTTAGATTCAAATATTGCCAGCACGCAGTTCGTTTATGGTTCTAATAGCAATGATCGCATGAATTTGACTGATTTTTTATGCAATATTCGTGCGCGTTTACAGGCTGAACGGCAAATTTGTGAGCAGCTTGGGTACTATGGCTCTGTAATAGTGGTTGATAAAAGTTCGGGGAGTGGTGATTTTACTGCATCTGCAACTGTTAGTACTGAAAAGGCTCAATGTGCGATTAGCATGTGCAGCGAGTTGCTTACTAATATTCGCAAGCATTGCAATACTAGCGTTGATTTTTCTATGAATGTTACGGTTGATGAGCGCGAATGCAAAATAATGTGCATGAATTCGATTTCGACGTTGAATAAGTTTGGTGGAATACTCGTTTTTGGCAAAGGGCTGCTGTTTCACAAAAAATCTGTGGAATGTTTAGGTGGATCTTTAAGCGCGCAAAAAGATGATGACACTTGGCTGGTCAATGTTGTTATTCCGCTAAACTAGCAGCGCTCAAATCATGCGTTATCGTGGCAAAAATTGCAAATCTAGCAAAAACTGCCACGATAACTAGGCCGTCACGCATTTGCGGGTTCTATTGCAATGCGCCCACCTAACGCTTGAACAACCTTCGCAATAGTTTGAAAACTAGGATTGCCGTCTCGCCTTAGGCTTTTGTAAAGGCTTTCCCTTCCGACCTCAGCTTTTTGAGCAATCTCTTTCATTCCTCTAGCTTTTGCAATATCGCCTATAGCGGCTTGCAACAAGCGAGGATCGTTAAATTCTGCTGCAGCATTGAGATATGCAATAACATCATCATCGTCCTCAAGATACTCACTCGCATCCCATTTACTTATATTTACCATTTCTTCTCCTCAATTAACTGCGCAAGAAGTATCTTCGCTTGCTTAATATCTTTACTTTGACTACTTTTATCTCCACCAGCAAGTAATAGCATTAGTTTTGAGCCTTTTTGTGCAAAATACACACGATACCCTGGTCCAAAAGTGAAACGCAGTTCACTAATACCATTGCAAACTGGATGTAAATCACCTACTGGCTTGCCTGCAATTTCACATAATCTCAGCCTCGCGTTAATTCGAGCTTTAGATTGCGTATCGCGAAGTTTTTTCATCCAATCGCGATACTCATCTGTTTTAAGTATCTCCATAAAAATATTTTATCCTGTAGGATACAGTTTTGCAATATAAGTAAACAATCATATCAGTTATCACGGCAAAAATTGCAAAATCGGCAAAAACTGCCACGATAACTCCATAAGTGCGCCTTTATTTAAAAATAGTTCCAAAACGGAAATATTCTTAAATGTTGATTGTTGAGAACATGCAAACTGCTAATAGTAAAAGTTTTCTAAAAGCACTATCGTTAAAAATAAGTACGCCTATTTGTGTAGATAAAATTTGAACGTTAGTATGTTGGTAATTCACAAAACAAGAATCACAAGGAGGTGCTTATTATGACTAATCCTTTGCGCGGCATACGAGAAGAAGATATCGTCAAGTACTTTAAAGAGCATAATCTTTCGATTGATAAAACGTATGTATTTACAATGAAATACAACCCTTGGTGGAAAGATTTAATCAAACTATTTTTATTACCTAAATTATTCTATGTAGCGCAAAGCGTTGATGCGCGTATTGTCGCTGCCACTAATAATGAGTTTATTGTTGTTAATCCGAATGCCATTTTAGGCTCGGGTAATCTAGCTAAATTAGACGATAAGCATCTTCGTCGCATTCCGTGGAATCAACTCACTAATTTTGAAGTTATAAATAAGCCAACAACTCAAATAATTCGCTTTACTGTTAATGGTAAAACCGAAGAATGGAGTGTGCCAACGGAAAGTGCTAGCGTATGGCACTTTAATGTGTACAATCTTGATAATTTGAGAAAAACAATACAATCGCACATCTCTTGATAAGCGTATTCCAAAACAAGATACCATATATTGTATGAACACTACTTACGCAATTGTTGATAATGACACGCTTGTATTGCGATATATGCAACTTCTTTTAAAAAGTCGTTTGCCTGAAAACTTTGTTTGTTCATGGATGTGTTCTTCTGCAAAACAAGCTATTCATCGTTGCGTTACAGAAAATACTCCTGACGTACTTTTAGTAGATATGTCAATGAGAGAAATGAGTGGCGTTGATGTAATTAAAGCAATTCGCGAGCGCAATAGCAATATTGTTTTAATTGGCATTACTTCCTACATGCTGGATGAATACGTATTGCAAGTTGCTAAGTCTGGTGGTCAAGCGTTAGTGCATAAAGACAATTTAGCAGACGTAGTTGCAGCCATCCAATCGCGCACAACAAGCTACGGTTGCCCAGAATTGCCACAATATATTGACTATTTTCACACTCCGCAAGAATCATTTAATATGATTTCTCAACTTCCGAAGACTTCAGTTTTGTCTCCTCAAGAATCGGAAATTATGCGCTTGTGCAAACAGGGGTATTCGTCAAAAGAGATTGCAGATCAGCTTAATGTGAAAGTTTCAACAGTAAACACGCATTTACGTCGTATTTATGGAAAACTTCAAGTACGAAGTCGTATGCAGGCGCTTGCCGCGCTCGCAAAATATTCGCATGACATATAACGTATAAGAAATTAACGCGTAAAAGTAGGTAGTTATGAAATTATTAACGCGTATGATCAATTTTTTGCCGCATGATGCCTGGCAGAAAATTGGAATTGGTGTGATCATAAGTTGTACTTTGCTTCTTGAAATTTGTTCCTATAATAATCTTCATTACTACTCTAATTGGCATGCCATTACGGTTGAAATAGTATGGATTGTAATCTGCTTATGTATTGCAATATGGCCTCGTAAAGCATCTTTTATTGTACTTATTTGGATGCCGTTGGTAATTATTGCGCCCAATATCAACTACTCATCTATGATGCTTACCATATTGATTTGTTTGGCAATTGCTGTAATTACTCAACCTTGGTACACCGTGCTTTCTTCTTGCGGAGTATCTTCATGGTTCTTTATTATCTGCGATTTTCAAAACGCTTATGTGTTAGCGTGGTGGCTTCTTATTACTCTTATTTCTAGCGCAATCGTAAAATACTATATTTCTACTATTCACCAACAGCAGGAACAGTTATTTGCACAGCGTTACAACGTTTTTCAAAAATATGCCACTATTGCCGCAATTCGCATGCACGATGAAGTAACTAATGAGCTTTCCAGCATTATGATGATGGCTCAACAATCTATTGAACCTCAAACGACTCATGACCAAGAGCATGAAAATTCGCGAGAGATTCTTCAACGTGCTACTACAACTGTTCATAGAGCACGTAATATTATTTCTCTTCTTGACAATGCTACAACTGCAAGCACTGGCGATGTTATGCAATCGATTACATGTTATAAAGATTTTTGCACAGGATTACGCGTTTTATTTGATGGTGAACAAAAGTCATTTGAAAAGCTTGGCTATATTGGTTCCATTAACTTTAGTAGTAATTTAGCTGCTGAAGATTCGAGATCAGCGCATTTGCCTTTTGAAGAATGTGCTCAAATTGAGTATATTTGCCGAGAACTGCTTGCGAACGTAAAAAAGCATGCTGCAAAGCCTAAAGAATACGCCATGAATGTAATGCTTAATGACCATGAATGTCATATTACGTGTATAAATAGTGCGCAACGAGGTATTCTTGCTAACTTGCAATTAGGATATGGACTGCGTTTTCATAAGATGCTTGTGGAACGCGTTGGTGGAACTTTTAAAGTTATTGAAGATGGCGATTCGTGGATTATTAATGTACATGTTCCGCTTCATGCAGAGAAATAGCCATTGCGCAAGATGCTTATTGTGCTTTCTTGCGCTTCAATCGAGTATTTGGACGCTTTTCGACCGAGTATTTGGACGCGTCTGCTGCGCAGCAGATGCAAGTAGGCGGTTAATTTGCAATACAGAATGCTGTTTCGTTGTTATGTTATACAAAGTTATCATGGCAGTTTTTGCGAATTTTGCAATTTCTGCCACGATAACGCGCGGTTGCGTTGAATATATTGCAAAATAATATAATTTAGATTATTATAATTACGATTATAATAATCGCGATTATATTAGATAGAGCGCAGATTCAGCAGCTATAAGATGCGCTGAAAAATATTGCAATTATTAGCGTAGCGGCAGGTGGAATATGGTTTTTGTTGGCAGACAAGACGAGTTACAAGTACTGGAAAAACTGTATGAAAACAGCAAGCACTCGTTCCAGATGGCAATAGTTTATGGTCGTAGAAGAATAGGAAAAACTTCGCTTATTTCACAATTTTGTAAAAATAAGCGCGCAATACTTTTTACTGCTCGCGAACAAACTAATATTGAGAATTTGCGTGATTTCTCGCGCGCGGTGTACGATTTCTTCAATCTACCGTCAACTACAGGATCGTTTAACAATTGGAACGACGCTCTCGATTTTATTGCACAACAATCTAGCACCGCAAATCAAATTGCTTCTCAATCTCCACTTATTCTAGTTTTCGACGAATTTCCGTATGCAGCTCAAGCAGATAAATCCTTAGCGTCAACATTCCAAGTCGCAATAGATCATAAATTTAAGAACACGAACATGACTCTTATTTTGTGCGGCAGCAACGAAGGATTCATGGAAAGTGAAGTGCTTGGCAAAAAGAGTCCACTTTACGGAAGACGTACCGCACAGATTCGCTTGCAATCATTCAATCTTTTTGAAGCAGCTGAACTTATGCCAAATAATGCTACTTGGGAAGATAAAATCAACTATTTTGCATCTCTTGGAGGAACGCCATACTATATTGAACAGTTAGATAATAAGTTTTCGTTTGCGGAAAATCTTGAGCAGTTATGCTTTAATATTTCGGGAATTTTGTACGCTGAACCAGACATGCTTATGCGCCAGGAATTGCGCGATCCTTCAACGTACAATAGTGTGCTCAATGCTCTTGCAACGGGATGCAACACTCCAACTTTAATATCGGATCGTATTGGATTGCCGGCTACATCAGTGAACGTGTATTTGAAAACATTAGAAGGCCTTGGATTGATTGAAAGAAATATTCCATTCGGTATGAATCCGCTTCATTGCAAAAAAGGATTATGGCAGATTTGCGACCCATTTTTTGCGTATTGGTATAGGTTTGTAGCGCCTAATAAAGGATTGATTGAACGCGGACTTTCACACGCTGCTGCAAGTAGTGTTCTTGGTAGCGAGCATGAAGTGTTTAGCACTTTTGTGGGTCAACAGTTTGAGAAAATGTGCGAACAGTGGATTGTGCACCAATGCAAAATTGGCAGAATGGACTTTTTGCCAACTACGTTAGGTAAATGGTGGGGTGCCGATCCTATTGCGCGCGAACAAACTGATATTGATATTGTTGCGCAAGACGATATTAACAAGCAGCTTCTTATTGCAGAATGTAAGTGGCGTAATAATCTTAACGAAGCTGAAGCAGTGAGCAAGTTGTTGCAGCGAGCAACTTTAGTTGAGAATGCAAAAAATCGCGATTATAAGAAAATATTTATGCTTTTTACAAAGTATCCAACTTCTTACAATCCTCGTCATGCTAAAACAAGCATCAACTTTGTTGACGCGCAAACAATGTTTTTTAACTGATTACGGGACAATAGTTACGAGACTATATTGCGCAGCAATAATCACATGTTATCGTTGCAGAAATTGCAAAATTAGCAAAAACTGCCACGATAACTCGTATAACATAGCGACTGTGCAATTAAAGTTACGCGATACAGTCACGTAATCAGTTAAAAAAATATTGCCTGTTCATCAACCTAGTCGATGCACAGGCAATATTTTCAAAACAACAAAATTTGGCAAATAATCTAAATTATGTTGCTAAACCATTTACTATTTTGCTACGTCAAAAACTACTATACGTTGACCGCCATAAGTTCTGGCATCAAGACAAGTTTGGACAAAGTAAGCAGATTTAGGGAATTGCTTAATATACTCTTTGAATAGGTTTGACAATTTATCAGAGCTGCCGTTACCTTCAAAGTTTTTATAATCCGTAACTTTATAATCTTTGCCGTTTAATTTGACTGGTGTGCCCTTTTGAAGTTTCCTTAATAAAGCTCCTGAAGTGGTTAAACGGTCGGCGACCATATAATGACCGGTATTAACTTGGAACCATTTGTCATTAGGCGTCCAGTGATAAAAAGAATCTTTCACCTGAGACAAACTTTTAGGGTAAGCTTCCCAAATAACAGATTTGGTTTCGCCTAGAGCCTCAAAAGTTCCTTTTTCGCCTTCTACAAAAGCCTCAGGAACTTTCTTTTCTGAAGGTTTTTTGATTGATTTTGAATGTTCTTTAGTTGACTGACGGGTTATTTTCGTAGACGCTGTATTGTTTGCTTTTGTGTTACCGCATGCCGCTAGTCCTACCAACGAGCTGAATAGCACTACAAGACAAAGTAATTTTTTATAAGTCATTTTCCCCATACTTGTCCTTCTTTCTTCATACAGACGTGACTAATAGCTGCTAGGCGCACTTATCAATTTGGATTCCAAACTTGAACGCCAGCTCAGTTCAGCCCAAAAGTTTTTGGCTTAAACGTTAGGATGAGTGATAGCCACTGCTGATTTTTGCATAAAGGGATTAACAAAACCAGTTCATCTCACATAGTGTACCATAAGTGTGGAGGTAGTCTGTGCTACTTTCTAATTTTTCAGTTTTTGTGTATGCGATATTTTGGTTTAATAATTAACTTATATAAATTAAATTGGTTAACTAATTAAATCTAATTAGTTAACCAATCAAACTGCTAAATAGTCAAACAGTAGGCTATACGACTAGAAATCCCAATCATCGTCGTCAGTTTCAACGGACTTGCCCATAATGTAGCTGGAGCCAGAACCGGAGAAGAAGTCGTGATTTTCGTCGGCAGCAGGAGAAAGAGCCGCAAGAATTTCTGGGCTTACGTGAGTTTCTTCTTCGCTGTACTTCGCAGGATAGCCAAGATTCATCAAAGCTTTGTTAGCGTTGTAGCGCACGAAGTCAAAAACGTCATCGTGGAAGTCAAATCCTTCGTAAATCTGACCAGAATACTCAACTTCCAAATCGTACAAAGTATCGAGCAAGTTCATAGTGAACTTTTCAAGATTCTTCTTATCGTTCTCGCTTCTAAGCTCCAAACCGCGCTGGAACTTGTAGCCAGAATAATAGCCATGAATTGCTTTATCGCGCAAAATCAAACGAATCATATCTGCAGTGTTCATCATTTTACCGCGAGAAGCAAAGTAAAGCGGAAGGTAGAAGCCCGCGTAAAGAAGCAACGAAGAAAGCATAGTTGCAGCAATCTTGCGCTTAAGCGGATCTTCGCTCTCGTACTCGCAAAGCACAGTGGTGACGCGCTGCTGCAAAACGTCGTTTCCAACAGCCCAACGGTAAGCCTCATCAATTTCCTCGCTAGAGCAAAGAGTGGAGAAAATAGAGGAGTATGAGCGCGCGTGAATCGACTGCATAAAAGCAATATTCGTGTAAATAGCCTGCTCGTGCTCAGTGCGAGCGTGCTCAATCTGGCAAAGTTCGCCAATAGTTGCCTGGCTGGTATCAAGCAAAGTCAAGCCCGTAAAAACGCGAGTAGTGGTTTTACGCTCAAGGTCGGTGAGGGAACGCCAAGAAGGAATATCGTTGCTCAGCGGAACCTTTTCTGGAAGCCAGAAGTTAGCAATAAGGCGATTCCAAACGTCCAAATCCTTGTCATCAACAATATTGTTCCAATTAACTGGGCGCACGCGCGATCCGTGATGGTAGCGGTACTGAGATGGTGTGATAGAAGCTGCCATCATAGCGTCATCTGCGATTACACGATTTGTGCCGAAAGGCTTATCGAGGCTACTGCGCAGTGCTGTTGGGTCGAGCGCTGTTGGGTCGAGTTCTGTCATTATTACTCCTGATCTTGTGTTTACGTTTTATAAAATTTTTAAGTTTTGATTTAATCTTTAAAGATTTACGTCGCTGCGATTTTTAGCGCTGTGATTTACAGCGTGCAGCTTACGCAACCCTCGATTTCTGTACCTTCCAAAGCCTTCTGGCGAATACGAATGTAGTAAAGAGTCTTAATGCCCTTACGCCACGCATAAATCTGAGCTTTGTTCAAATCGCGAGTAGTAGTAGTGTCTGGGAAGAACAAAGTAAGTGACAATCCCTGATCCACATGCTGAGTTGCTTCAGCATAAGTGTCAATAATTGCCTTCCAACCAATCTCGTAAGCGTCCTTAAAGTACTGCATATTGTCATTCGTCATGTAAGCGGCAGGGTAGTAGACGCGACCAACTTTGCCCTCTTTGCGAATCTCAATGCGTGAAGCAATTGGGTGAATCGAGCTCGTGGAATGGTTGATGTAAGAGATTGAGCCGGTTGGAGGAACAGCTTGCAAATACTCGTTGTAAATTCCGTCGCGCAAAATCTCGTCGCGCAACTGCTCCCAGTCTGAAACAGTTGGAATCGCAACATTAAAACGAGCAAACAAATCGCGAACCGCTTGAGTGCGAGGCTCAAGAGAACGACTTCCATCAGTGTACTTATCGAAGTAGTTGCCTTTGCCTGCAGGCTTAGCGTAAGCGCTAGTCTTAAAGCTTGCAAAAGCGTGGCCGCGCTCTACAGCCAAAGCGTGAGAAGCTTTATAAGCGTGGTAAGCAACAGTCATAAAGTACATGTCTGTAAAGTCAAGAGCTTCTTCGCTTCCGTACTGCATATGCTCGCGAGCAAGGAAACCGTGCAAATTCATTTGACCCAAGCCAATAGCATGACCTTCTTCGTTTCCGCGACGAATCGAAGGAACGGAATCAATAGAAGTATGCTCCGAAACAGAAGTGAGAGCGCGCACAGCCAAATCAACGCTTGCACCCAAATCACCGTCCATTGCCTTAGCGATATTAAGAGAGCCAAGATTGCAAGAAATATCGCGACCAACGTGGCTATAAGACAAGTCGGCATTATAAGTACTTGCTTCTTGAGTTTGCAAAATCTCGGAGCACAAGTTGCTCATAGTAATGCGACCCTCAATAGGATTCGTGCGGTTCACAGTATCCTCAAACAAAATGTAAGGATAGCCGGATTCAAACTGAATTTCTGCAATCGTCATAAAGAATTCGCGAGCGTCGATGTACTTCTTGTGAATGCGAGGATTTGCAACCATCTCATCGTAATGCTCAGTAACAGAAATATCTGCAAAAGGCTTACCATACTCGCGCTCAACGTCGTAAGGGCTAAACAAAGCCATCTTTTCCTTGCGCTTAGCAAGCTCAAAAGTAATATCTGGAATCACAACGCCCAAAGAAAGCGACTTAATACGAATCTTTTCGTCAGCATTCTCGCGCTTAGTGTCGAGGAAACGCATAATATCTGGGTGGTGAGCGCTAATATACACGGCACCAGCACCCTGACGAGCACCAAGCTGATTAGCGTAAGAGAATGAATCTTCCAAAAGCTTCATAACAGGCACAACGCCACTCGACTGATTTTCAATGCGCTTAATAGGAGCGCCAAGTTCGCGCAAATTCGTAAGAAGCAGAGCCACGCCGCCGCCACGCTTAGAAAGTTGCAAAGCAGAATTAATTCCACGCGCAATAGACTCCATGTTATCTTCCAGGCGCACGAGGAAGCAGCTTACAGCCTCGCCGCGCTGTGCTTTACCAAGATTCAAGAACGTTGGTGTAGCTGGTTGGAAGCGACCTGCAAGCATCTCGTCCAAATAGTTGAGAGCTGCTTTTTCGTCGCCGTCTGCGAGTTCCAAAGCGACTGCAGCTGCGCGCTGAGCGAAGTTTTCCAAATACTGCTTGCCGTCGAAAGTCTTCAAAGCGTAAGAAGTGTAGAACTTAAAAGCACCCAAGAATGTGCCAAAAGTGTGGTGAGCGGCTTGCGCGTGCTCGTAGAATTTATCGAGGAACTCGTCGCTGTACTTTCCGAATACGTTGCCGTTGTAGTAATAGTTGTCAATCAGATAGTTCAAGCGCTCGCGAGTGGAAGCAAACTTCATGCTGTGCTCTTGCACGTAACCCGAAACGTAAAGCTTTTCTGCTTCCTGATCTTTATCAAACTGAATGCCCTTTTCTGGGTCAAAAAGACCGAGCATAGCGTTAAGAACGTGGTAGTCGCGGCTGTTGCGAATGCGCTCTGCTGTTGTGCTGGCAGTTGCGCTGGCTGTTGCGCTTGCAGAATCAGTGTGATCAAGATTAAGCGAAGTAGATTCGCTCATCGGATCCGTGCTATTCATGGGGTTTGTTCCTTTCTTCATGCGTTATTTTTGCTTTTTCAAACGCTTTTTGTTTTGTTTCTTTTACTTGTTTTGTTTATTTTGTTTCTTCTGTTTCTTTGAGTTGTTTTAAAAATCTCGGTATGCCCTGCGCTACTTTTTCTATATCTTCTTGAGTTCCCGTGAGCTCAAACGAGTACATATTTGGGATTCCGCACTTTCCTGCAATTTGACCGCCTGCAGCGCAATATGCTTCTCCAAAATTCGTATTTCCGGAAGAAATTACTCCGCGAATAAACGAACGATTTTCGCGATTATTTAAGAATTTGCGAACTTGCATCGGTATTGCTTTTGCAATATTTCCACCGCCGTAAGTTGGAACAATCAAAACATACGGTTCGCGCACGTTTAATTCCGGCTCTTTAGGGCGAAGTGGTATGCGATATACGTTCACGTTATTGCTTGGAAAATCGCAATTTTGCACAAATCTTAACGTGTTTTCGGAAACTGAGGAAAAGTAGACTACAGCTCCGATTGATTCGCCTTGTGCGCGTGATTCAGGCTCGCTTGGTTTTGTGATGCTTTCTTGTTCACACATTTCTTATGCTTCTTTTGCTGTCTCTGCGGAAGTTCCGAGTTTATCTGCAATTTGCGCAATTAAATCTGGACGGTACCCACTCCAGGATGCGTCGGGAGCAATGACTACTGGAGCTTGACGGTATCCTGCATTTCTTAACTGTTCGAGTGATTCAGGGCTTTTTGACAAGTCTACAGTTTCGAAGTTCACGCCAAGTTTTGTGAACTGTCGCTTAGTTGCATCACACTGTGGGCAATGAGGTTTAGTAAACACTGTGATAGTCATTTCAATCTCCTCTGGTGATGGGGAATTTTGCAATTCCTGGTTGTATCGACAAAAGCCAAGTAGTTAGCTTACTCCGAATAAGCACTATTTATAGTGGTGTGTCGACTGCGCAAACACTATATATAGTTATTATTTAAAATAGCTAAAAATAGCGTGTTTGTAAGCGTGTCGTGTTTTATGAAGTGAATATGAGCTTAGTTTTAACGATTAAAAATGTAATTTATTTCACAAAATTTATATTTGAAACTACTTAGCTTGTATATTGTTAAGCCTTGTGCATATCCGCCTATAAAATTATTAAGTGCGTTTCTTGAAGGGGCGTAACGCAAAATAAAAAATTGTGCATTTTGTAGATAATGCAGATTGCTTGGGTGCGCAAAGCATGCGTGCAAATAACAAAACAAGTACAAGATAAGAGGTGTCATTATGACTCAAGCTCAGGCAAATATTGGTGTTGTTGGTTTGGCTGCAATGGGTTCGAATTTAGCGCGTAATCTTGCGCATCATGGAAATACAGTAGCTGTTTATAACCGTCATTATTCGCGCACTGAAACTTTAATGAATGAGCATGGCAGTGAAGGCGCTTTTGTGCCTTCAAAAACTGTTGAAGAATTTGTGGCTTCTCTAAAGCGTCCGCGCACCGCAATAATTATGGTAAAAGCTGGTGCTCCTACGGATGCTGTGATTGAAGAACTTGCGAACGCTATGGAGCCGGGAGATATTATCGTTGACGGCGGAAACTCTTATTTTGAAGATACTATTCGCAGAGAGCGTGACATTCGCGCGCGCAGTCTTCATTACGTTGGTTGCGGTGTTTCTGGCGGCGAAGAAGGTGCTTTGCGTGGTCCTTCGATGATGCCTGGTGGCACTGAGGAATCTTGGAAGACTCTTGGTCCTATTTTGAAGTCTATTGCGGCTGTTGCTGAAGGTGAGCCTTGCGTAACGCATATTGGCACCGACGGTGCTGGCCACTTTGTGAAGATGGTTCACAATGGCATTGAGTACTCGGATATGCAGCTTATTGCCGAAAGCTACGATTTAATGCTTCGCGGCTTGGGCATGAAGTCCGACGAAATTGCGGATGTGTTTAGCGAGTGGAATAAGGGCGAACTTGATTCTTATTTGATTGAGATTACTGCTGATGTGCTTCGCCAGAAGGATGCTAAGACTGGTAAGCCTTTGGTTGAAATGATGGTGGATCATGCTGGCATGAAGGGTACTGGTACTTGGACTGTGCAGTCTGCGCTTTCGCTCGGCATACCTGTTACAGGTATTGCTGAAGCTGTGTTTGCGCGTGGTCTTTCAAGCCAAGTTGCATTGCGTGAAGCTGCTGAAAGCCAAGGTTTGACTGGCCCGGACGTGCATTTTGATTTGAACGATGCTGAGCGTAAGGCGTTTATTGAGGATATTCGCCAAGCTTTGTACGCTTCTAAGATTGTTTCTTATGCTCAGGGCTTCGACGAGATTGCTGCTGCTGCAATTGAGCATGATTGGAAGATTGACCAGGCTGCGGTTGCTCGCATTTGGCGTGGTGGATGCATTATTCGTGCTCAGTTCTTGAACCGCGTTTCCGAGGCTTTTGAGTCTGGTGAAGCAAGTGTTTCTCTGCTTTTTGCACCGTACTTTAAGGCTGCTATTGAGAAGTCTCAAGCTGCTTGGCGTCGTGTTATTGCGCGTGCAGTTGAGCATGGCGTGCCTGTTCCAGCATTCTCTAGTTTGCTTGCGTACTACGATGGCTTGCGTTCAAAGCGTTTGCCGGCTTCGCTTATTCAAGCTCAGCGCGATTTCTTCGGTGCGCACACTTACGGTCGCATTGACGAGCCAGGCGTATTCCACACTTTGTGGGCAGATCCTAATCGCCGAGAAGTAAAGCAAGATTAAAAAATAATATTTAGAGATAACAGACCTTTGCATTATTATGCAGGGGTCTGTTATCTATTGTTCTAAATATTATGCATGTTGCTAGAAAGCTATGAAAGCTACTTAATAGCAGCTTGCAAAGTTTCTGTGGTTGTTAGCCAAGAGATTTCGTCTGTGCCGTTTGCAAAAGACGCAGGATATTCAGGATTATTAGCTTCCGAAAGTGAATTCATTAAAGAAGCGCCCTTTTCTGCTCCGGCAGTCAAGAACCAAGTGCGGCGACTGTGAGCCAGCACAGGAACTGTAAGAGACAATCGCATTGGAGGAAGCTTAGGGGAGTGGTTTACTCCAACAACAATGCGCTCGCGATTGTTGACATGCGGCAATCCTGGGAAAAGTGAAGCCATATGAGCATCCGGACCCATACCGAGGATTGCTAAATCAAACACAGGCTCTTTACCAAGTATGCTCACAATTTCTTCCTCATAGTCGCGTGCTGCAGCATCTAAAATTGCATCATTTTCAGCGTCGCTGGCTGTTGCAATTTCCTCAGCACTACGCTCGTCTGCAGGCATTTCGTGAATATGAGATTCTGCCAAAGCCTTGTTAGAAGTAAGTAAGTTAAGAAACATTTCGCGAGCCTTGCGTGCGTTGCGATCCTCGCTATCATAAGCTACGAAACGCTCATCTGCCCACCAAATATGCACTAAATTCCAATTAATCGCAGGTAAAAGTGGATTGCTAGCAAACATTTGGAACATGCGTATTGAATCTGTGCCACCAGTAAGAAGTAAATGGAATGGTTTATTGAGATTTTGCACATTATTTTGTGACTCCATAATAAGCGTTACTAGGCGTTGAGCTGCAACGGCTGCAAGCACATCGCGATTATCGTATCCGTAAATACTTGCGTTATGTGCAAAAGTAACTTCATTATTTGTCATAGTTGTTCCTTTTATGCAATTAAAAATGTTTCACACGCTGTTTCATACGTTGTTTCACAAGTTGTTTCACGTAATGTTTTACGCATTTTCTGCAGGATTATCTCTAACCAACTGCGCGTAAATTTCGTCAGGATCAATGCGTCGCAATTCTTCACTTAAGCAATCATCCAAAGTGCGAATAGGAAGCGCAATAGGTTGTGCAGCCTGTCCAGGCAAGCTAATCAAAGCTTGATCTCCGCCAGCAGGGCGAGTAAGTGACAATGTGCCATCTTCGCGTTCTAAAGTTACGGAAGTAATAGCTTGAGCTTCGGGATTTTCAACTATTTCTACAGGCACGTGCAAGCTACTCTTCAGCCAAGCTGCAAGTAAATGCAAAGACACGTAATGAGTAGGACCCACAACTTTCGCGCTAAGAATAGGCAAATGTGGAGGTTGATCGAGCATAGAAGCAAGTAAAGCGCGCCAAGGAGTTAAACGCGTCCAAGACAAATCTGCATCTTGCGGAGACCAGTTTTTGCGCAAGTTTTGCACAGTTTTAAGAGTGTCGTCTGCTCGCTGTGCATCAGTAATTCTGCTACTTGCCATAGCTCCAAGCAAATCGTGAGCAGGATCTTCAGGAGCGTTTGTTGGCCACCATGCAACAACCGGCGCATCTGGCACAAGTAGTGGAATAACAAGCGTATCCGGATGACGAACTAAACCGTTGTGCGGATACAAAATAATAATTTCACCAGCTCCAGCATCTGCGCCAAAGCGCACTTGAGCATCAAGATTCGGCACAACCTCACCGCGCTCAGCAGCGTGCTCGCTAGACCAATCTCGAACCATTGCAATAACTCGGCAAGGATGCTCGCGGCTAGCTGTGTTTGCTGCATCAAGTGCATGCTCTAACTCTTTAAGAGTTGTATCAATAAGCAAAGTGAGCACTCGACCAGTAGCGGATTCGCCGCGCTCTTCGTGCAATTCGTCGATTTTTGCTGCAATTTTGCTTGTATTAGTATCAGGAAGGTTGATAATCATGGCAGCCTCCAATGGCGATTATCTCGAGCAAGCATAGCATCAGCTTCTGCTGGACCCCACGTTCCAGCGCGATACGGTTGCGGTTGTGTGCCAAGCGAACTCCAGAATTCCTCAATAGGGTCAAGAATTTTCCAACTTAAATCTACTTCTTGCGTAGTTGGGAATAGCGGTGGTTCGCCAAGAAGTACGTCAAGAATCAAGCGCTCGTAAGCTTCAGGGGAACTTTCAGTAAAAGAGCGTCCGTAACTAAAGTCCATAGAAACGTCTCGAACTTCCATAGCTGTGCCGCCAGGAACTTTCGCACCAAAGCGCATAGTAACGCCCTCGTCTGGCTGCACTCGAATCACAATAGCGTTACTGCCAAGTTCGCGCACAGCAGTAGACTCAAACGGCAAATGCGGAGCGCGCTTAAAAATAACAGCAATTTCCGTAACGCGCTTGCCTAAACGTTTGCCGGTTCGCAAGTAGAACGGAACTCCAGCCCAACGGCGAGTATCAACGTCAAGTCGTACAGCAGCATACGTTTCAGTAGTGCTTTGAGGATCAATGCCTTGTTCTTCCAAGTATCCAACAGCTTTGTAAGAGCCTTGCCATCCTGCTGCATACTGTCCTCGAGCAGTATTGGCAGCCAAGTCTTGAGGTAGTCGGATTGCGGATAGAACTTTCGTTTTTTCAGCAGTCAAATCGCTAGCGCGGAAACTTACAGGCTCTTCCATAGCAGTAAGCGCCATAAGTTGAAGCAAATGGTTCTGAATTACGTCACGAGCAGCACCGATTCCGTCGTAGTATCCGGCTCTTCCGCCAATGCCAATATCTTCAGCCATTGTAATTTGCACGTGATCGACGTAATTCGCGTTCCAAATCGGCTCATACATTGCGTTAGCAAAGCGGAAAGCAAGCAAATTTTGCACAGTTTCCTTGCCCAAATAATGGTCAATTCGGAACACAGAATTAGGATCAAAAACTTCAGAAACAACGCGATCCAACTCTCGTGCGCTCGCTAAATCGTGTCCAAAAGGCTTTTCAATAATTACGCGTCGCCAAGCATGTTCAGAAGAGTGCGAAAGACCTGATGCTGCAAGTTGTTGCGCAACAACCGGGAAGCTGGAAGGCGGAATAGACATGTAAAAAGCGTGATTTCCGCGAGTTCCACGATCCCTATCTAGCTCGTTTACTGTTTTGCTTAAACGCTCAAACGCGGACGCGTCGTCAAAAGTACCGCGCACGAAACGTATGCCTTTAGCGAGATTAATCCAAGTTGACTCACGAAATGGAGTTCTGCAATGCTGCTCAATATTTTCGCGCACAAAGTTTACGAAATGCTCATCCGTCCAATCGCGTCTTGCAAAACCAGTTAAACCAAATCCTGGAGGCAAAAGACCGCGATTAGCTAAATCATATACTGCTGGCATAAGTTTTTTGCGTGCTAAATCGCCAGTAATGCCAAAAATTACTAGGCTGCACGGGCCTGCAATACGAGCTAAACGCAAATCACGCGGATCGCGCAAAGGATTCGTCCAAGTAGATACGCTTTCCCCAGCGTCTTGCGAATCATGTAGTGTCCTCAACTCAGTCATAAATACTATCGTAATATTTCGTAGCTATTTTCACCACGCAAAACGCAATTTATTACGCTTAATAACAGTATTAAAAAGTTTTAGCGCGCTATAACTCTAATTTTCAGCCACCGCACACTGCTAAACGAATCATTTTCGCGTATTGCGGACCGCCGACTGGAGTTAAGTGAACTCCATCGTCAGTCAAATATTCTGAATGACCGTTACTTAAACCATGCCAGTCTATAATGCCAACATTATGGTGAGTTGCTGCGAACTTGCGTAAGCTATCGTTCGTCGCATCCTGCCAAGGTTGCGGAACTCGTGTTGTAACGAAGTAAACAGGTCTACCTTTTGCAACATCAACCATGTGTTGAAGCACACTATCGTCACGAGGAGGACCGTTGGTTCCAAGAGCGAAAATTACCACATCTCCAGCGTGTTTTACAGAAATATCTTTCTCGTATTCATCAGCTCCGTGGAAAATTTGTCTACTCACTTTTCCATCTATATAAGCGTTAGGCATAACTTGCATCAAATATGGTTTAGCGCCTTCAGTAATAGAATCTCCAACCATAGTTAAGTTCACGGAACAAGTGTTGCGTCGTTTGTCGATTCGCGTATGAGTAGTAACAAGATTTCGTGGAACTTTTTCTGCAATAGGGAAGAGAATACGATACTTCGATGGTGTAGGTGGAAGAGACTGTTTTACTACATCCTTTTGCACACCTTTTGGAACTGCTTTTCCTTTTGCTTTTTGCTCAGAATTAGTTTTGTCAAAAGCATTAGGCTTTTTATTTAACAATGAAGATTGCGCTACTTGTGCTGTCAATTCTGGGCGAAGCTGCATTGACCTATGCTTAGCTATATCTTGCCAATTTACTGGCAAGATAATTAACGACACAATAATTATGCAGCACAAAGTTAGTGAAACAGAGCGGATAAGCTTAAATAATTGTTGATCTTTTATTGGCTTTTCAAATAACTGATACAAGCATTCTGCAAGTGCAACTATTACTAGTGCCTGAAAGACTTGCTCGCCTGTAGATACAGCAGTTGTTCTATTTGCTGGGTTGAATAATTCAAGAACAGGGAAGTGAACTAAATAAATTGCAAAAGAGCGTCTGCCGATATAAGCGAGCGGAGCCCATGAAAATATTCTTGAGCAAATATTATCAGTTTGCGTACAAGACCACAGTATTAGTGTGCAAGCGGCTGCTGTTATTGTGTATCCGCCGAAAACAAATACTGAAGATGTGCCTTCTGCATACACGAAGCAGTAGCACAACACAATTGTTGCCAACAGACCAATGCAAGATCTCTGCCATGCATGAAGTGGATTATAAAAAACAGTCTTTGGCTTATTGAATGCGTTATTTGGAAGTTCTTGTATATCTGGAGCTACGCTATTATCTGATAAATCAATTTGTAATCCTTCGCGCAAGTCAGCAGGTATTCCATCTTCAGCAAATACTTTTTCGTTATTTGCGTAGGATTTATCTGATTTTTTCGTTAGTGCTGAATTATCTACACTACTATCTGCATTACTATCTAACTTAACTGATGAAGCTAAGCTGACAGATATGTTCTTTTTGCCAATTAGCAAATGTAATGCATGAATAAGCCACGCGTGGAATGAATGTTTTGCAAACCAAGCGCCGTACATTGCTAACATTGCGCCCATTAAGAATTCTGATGCTCTCGTATCTAGAGAATAGTAGACGCGAGCTGGAGTTGTGTAATTGTCAAATAAGTAGGAAAAAGTAAAAGTAAGAATAGAAGAAAGTATTGCTAAGCCTGCTGTGATATACATGCGTACTAGCTTGCTACGCACGAATTTAATAAGTGCAGCAAGGATAATAGGCCATATAACAAAAGCTTGCATTATAAGTCCGAGATACCAAAGATGTTTGATAGGAGAAGGTAATCCGGACTGTTCAAAATATGAAAGTTTACGAGCAACATACATTATGTTGCTAAAGAATCCGGAGCTTGAAAGAGCATCCGCTTGTAACTTTGGCAGTAGACTTGGTGAAAAAAGCCACATAATTGGTGCTGTTATAGTGATAATTCCAAGTGTCGATGGCCAAATTCTTTTTACGCGCTTTAGTAAATATTCCCAGTAATGCTTGATTCCTTGAGTATTTTTATTATTATCTTCGATATTTTCTGCATTTTTTGCGTTTTTATCTGCGTTTAAATAGCGCAGAACTGATCTCGTGCAAAAATATCCTGCCAATACCAAAAACAGTGTTACTCCAAGGAATCCTCCCGTAAGAAGGCTTGGACGCATATGAAAGCATACAATACCAATAATTGCTAGAGCTCTTAAACCGTCTATTGCTTTATTTCGCTTCGAAACAGTATTTGTAGGTAAAGTAGATGATTGTTTATTTTCAGCTTTTGCGCTATTAATAGTTTTTTCTACGGTAATAGATTTTTCTACTGTATTATTTGCGTTTGATGAAAGATTAGTTGAGTTCGTTTTACTAGCATTTTTTTCTGCAGTAACCTTCTTTGTTTTGAAGGATTGATCTGCTTGTGAAACAGTGGAAGTGTTCACGCATCTCTTTTTTGTCATCTTGCCTACGCTTCGGTAACCATACTGGTATGTGTGCAACATATCGTGTGTAAAACGTAGCAATATTAACTGCGTATTAAGACACTTTTATAGCTTAAAGCGTGTCTTGTTGATATGCCTAGGATGCGCTAAAAATATGTGATTTTATGCTACTTCTGTAAGGGATACAAAACGTTTATTATTTAATGAAATTTGTTAACAAAATTTTGTATTGCATGCTCTATTGTTGTCGTTCGTCGGTGCGCGCTAAAGTGAGATAGAACAGTTATATGAATTGTTATTAAAGTTATCAAAGGAGCCAAAATGGCAGAAACTTTTAACGTTGTGGTAGAGATTCCACGCGGTTCTAAGAACAAGTATGAAGTGGATCACGAAACTGGTCGCGTATTCTTGGATCGTACGCTTTTCACAGCTATGGGTTATCCAGATGATTACGGTTATATTGATGGCACTTTGGGCGAAGATGGAGATCCACTCGACGCTCTTGTTATGATTCCAAATTCTGTGTTCCCAGGATGCGTTGTTGAGTGCCGTGCCGTTGGCTTGTATCACATGGTTGACGAAGCCGGTGGAGATGACAAGGTTTTGTGTGTTCCAGCTGACGTTCGTTTCGACGACATCAAGGATATTGATGACGTGAACGAGTATCACAAGGCTGAAATCAAGCACTTCTTCGAGCAGTACAAGGCTTTGGAGCCAGGTAAGGAAGTTCTTCCTGGTGACTTCTGGGCTGGCGTTGAGCAGGCTGAGAAGGAAATCGTTGCAGCTCGCAAGCGCTTGGAAGAAAGCGAAAAATAAGTTTCGCTTTTAATAAGCAAAACAATAAAATTAAAGGCTAAATAAAACGTCGAAGACACATACCGTGTTTTCGACGTTTTTATGTAAGCAGGTGATTTCAAAAGTAAATTAAAACGTAACGTTACATACGCTTTAAATAATTTTAAGCAGCTACTAGCATTCCAAGACCTGCAATATACACAAGCATTCCTGAAAGCATTATTGGCAATATAGAAGTAGCGATATCGTGCGCAATAATTCCAGTTTTGTATTCTTCATAATTGTTGCGAACCCATAAATATGAAAGTCCTGATAGCGCGATTAGCATAAATATGCACAGTACTATAACGAGTATTCCAGCGTTTAAATTGCGAAGCGATGGTATAAAGCTAATAATTGACGGCAAAAATAGCCAACCCGGAAGTGCTGCACAAGCAATACTTGCAGTCAACGTGTGCGAAAGATTTCGTACTAAATTTGTGCGATTCTCGCGCAGCATTTGCCTCAAGAATGTCACAAATGTTGCTGCTACAAGAATTAGAGCAAAAGATACAGCCCAACGTTCGTAAGGGTGAATTGCAGCAATAAACTTACTCATTGACACAGTTTCGTTATCAATGACGACGCTTTTTGGCAGCCATACCTTTAATACTCCAGTTGCAAACCATGCAGAAGCAATTCCTGCGCATAATGCAATAGCTCTGTCAATTAAATTTCCGCGCAGTGGCCACAACGCTATAAATATAAGCATTATGATAAGGCATAACATAAGTGTTATTTTTGCTGTTGCAATTGGCAATATCGCTGCAATTGCGAGAAGTACTACAACAAAAATTTGGCTTATAAACATCGCCAATGCGTTCATGCTAGGTATACGTGTATGTTTTTGAACATTTACGCAAGAATTATCATTTTTCTGCATCTTGTCATTGCAGATACGTGTTTCATTGCTCATACACACTCCCTAGTGCTGTAAGTTTTATATTTATAAAGCGTAATATGCCCATAAAATATTAACAAATTACTTTGTTTATTTACTAATGTAGCCTATAACCTGCACTGCGCTTTATTGTGTTGATATTTTTTATCTTCGGAAGACGCAAGTGTTGCGCTTATCGCTATTTTTCGCAGTATGGTTTACAATTCCTGTAAAGGCTGAATTTGCTACTACATCAATTGTTTGTTGGAGGCATCATATGACTGATATCACATTGATGACTTCGTGTGCTTCTCCCTCTTCAGTTTTACCTTCACTTACTTTGTTATCTCATAAAGTGCGTTTACTTTCTTTGGATACGTCAAGTTTGGCAAAACTACCTGCACAAACCATTCTTTTGCTTGATGCGCGTGAGGATTTAGCTCTCGCTAAATCAATGTGTTCTTCTCTGCGTGTTGCAAATATTACGGTTCCTGTCATATTAGTTATAACTGAGGGTGGTTTTACTGTAGTAAATCCTTCGTGGAACATTTCTGATGTTGTGCTAACTAATGCTTCTCCTGCAGAAGTAGAAGGTCGTTTGCGTTTGGCTTCTTTGCAACACGGATCTTCTGATGATTTATTTGTGCATTCGCAAAGTTCTGAAATTGATGATTCTTTCAATTCAGACAATGGAACTATGCGTTCTGGAGATCTCGTTGTAGATATGCGTAGCTACACAGTGAGTTTGCATGGTCATCCTGTTGATTTAGCTTATAAAGAATTTGAATTGCTGAAATACTTTGTGCAGCATCCGCGCAGGGTGTTTACTCGCACTCATTTGTTGCAAGAAGTATGGGGTTACGACTACTACGGTGGCACTCGTACTGTAGATGTCCATATTCGTAGGCTTCGCGCAAAACTTGGTGTTGAATATGAACATTTGATTGGCACAGTGCGTAATGTTGGCTATCGCTTCGATCCTTCGGAATCAGACGAGAATAGCGAAATTTCCGAAAGCAGCATTGAAGATGATTCTGAAAATGATGCAGATAAGCAGCCTGAACAATAACGATTTATTGAAGCTCTAATATGCGAGAATCAAAACAAGCGAAATTAGCTCGTATTTATGCAGAGTACGATTTATTGTGCAAAGAAATACCGGAACCGAAGTGTGCATTAAATTTCAAAAATCCGTTTGAGCTACTAATTGCTACTGTATTAAGTGCGCAAACTACAGATAAGCGCGTAAATATTGTGACTCCTGAACTCTTTTCTATTTTTCCCAACGCGAGTTCTTTAGCTGCTGCTCCTGTATCTCAAGTTGAGTCAATTATTTACCCTCTCGGATTTTATAGAGTAAAAGCACAGAACATTATTTCATTATCTGCATGCTTGATTAATAATTTTTCTGGTATAGTGCCATCAAATATGGAAGATTTAATATCGTTGCCAGGTGTTGGCCGTAAAACTGCCAATGTCGTTCTTGGCAACGCATTTGGATTACCGGGGTTTCCTGTAGACACTCACGTAATACGTGTTACAGGGCGTCTTGGTTGGCGTAAGGTTCAGGCTCATCCAAATCCTGTCGCTATTGAACGCGAAATAACAGCTTATTTTGCTCCTAAAGAGTGGACTAATCTTTCTCATAGACTTATTTTGCACGGCAGAAAAATTTGCACTGCTCGGAATCCAAAATGTGTTTCATGCCCTTTAAATACAACATGTCCGTCAGCAATTATTTAAAGCGTGTTGTTTCCAATTCCGATATTGATATAGACTGTAAGTTATGTCAAGAACAGGCAAATATGCGTATCGTGCTTCCAGGTCAGCTCATGCTCGAGTTAATACAGACTGGATGCCATGGGTTGTGTTTGTGGTTGTGTCAGTAATAATGAGCGGCATTTTGTGGTGTGGATGGCAAATATACCAAGGTCATTCGCCTTTTGCTTCAATAATGCATCCAGCTAGTAACTCAGTGCTAAAAGTTGGTTTGCGTACTGCTCCTGAATCTCTTGATATTAGAAAAGACGATAGTGACGCTTTACAGCAAGCTTTAATTGGTAATGTTTACGAAACTCTTGTTAAACGTGGCGATGATAATAGTTTGCAACCGGGTCTCGCGAAGTCATGGGATATTTCGAAAGACGGCTTAACATATCGCTTTAATTTGCGTCAAGGCGTGCGTTTCTTTAACGGTAGTGAGATGAATTCCAATTCCGTATTAGAATCTTTGAAACAAGGCATAACAAATAATTATCCTGGTTATAGCGCGCTTTCAAATATTAAAACCGTTAATAATCCAGATAATTACACTCTAGTAATCACTCTTAATAATCCAGATGCTTTACTTCTACGTCGTCTTGCTGGACGTGTTGGCATTGTCTATGACACAAAATCGATGATCGACTATGCAAGTGCTGCTCTTGGCACAGGTCCTTTCACTGTAAGTGATTACAATAAAGGCAATTCTTTAGTATTACTTCGCAACGATAAATATTGGGGAACCCCTGCTTCTTGCGCAAGTGTTACTTTGCAATATTTCAATAGTGACACTGCACTAGCTGAGGCAATGGAAAAAGGCAATATTCAAATGGCAGTTCCGCTTGAAGGTAGCGAAAATAAGCGTCTTGCTGCTGTTGCTAATACGCAAATGGTAGAGGGTCAGAGCACAAGAGTGCGATTTGTTGCAATAAATACAACAGTTTCGTCAATTTTCTGCGATGAGCAGGCTCGTAAAGCTGCGAGATACGCTTTGAATGCGCAAACTGTACTTGCAGCTGATGGCAATGGTGGTGTTCCAGTAGGAGGACCTATTGATCCTCTTTCAACTGGTTATGAAGATTTAAATGGATTGTATCCTTATAATCCAAGCAAAGCTGCTCCCTTGTTCCATTACTTTAGCGCAAGATATTTAGGAACTATTACTTTCCTTGTTTCACAAGGCGAAGGTGGAGTTGGGCGCGAGCTTTCAAAACAGATTAGTTCCGTGAGCGGTTTTAAGGTCAATCTTGAAGAAGTTGATCAACAAACTATGCGTAAGCGTATTAGTGAGGGTAAGTATGATCTTGCGCTTACTACTAGTAATCGTACTTTAGATGAAGGTATGTTTGCAGAAAGCGGTTCTCCGTTCGTTTTGCAAGACGCGCGTGCTCAACAAGCTTGGGCTGATGCAGTTCATTCTAAGAATGCAAGCGAATATGAGGCAAATGCTCGTGCATATGCTCGCGAAGTAAGCAATAATGCTGCAGCGCACTGGCTTTATGCTCGTAAAAGCATAATGGCTGTGAAATCTAATATAAGCGGTTATACGAAGAATATGACGGATCAGCTTCTGCCATTGCAAAGCGTAGTTGTGAAATAGAAAAGCGTAAGATTTGTGTTGTCGCGCTGAGTTTCTAATATTCAGTTCATGAGTGAACAGGATAACAACACAGTAAAGCACGCACATTTAACGCCTCTTCCTAACAAAGTTGGCGTTGATGGTCTTGAAGACAAGTGGCGTAGCAATTGGGATGAAGCTAAGACTTACGCATTCCATAATTCTCGCGACCGTAAGGCCGTATATTCTATCGATACTCCACCTCCAACAGTTAGTGGACACTTGCATGTTGGTCACGTATTCTCCTACACGCATACGGATGTTATTGCGCGATATAAGCGTATGCAAGGCTTTGACGTGTTCTACCCAATGGGTTGGGACGATAACGGCTTGCCAACAGAGCGCCGCGTGCAAAACTATTACGGTGTGCGAGTGGATACTTCGTTGAAGTATGACCCTGATTTTAAGCCGCCTTTTGAAGGCACTGAAGGCAAGAAAATTGAAGCTAAGGATCAGGTTCCTGTAAGCCGACAGAACTTTATTGAGCTTTGTGAGCGCTTAACTTCTCAAGATGAGAAGCTTTTTGAAGCATTGTGGCGCAGGCTCGGTCTTTCTGTAGACTGGTCGCAAACTTACCACACTATTGGCGAGCAGCCTCGCCGAGTTGCGCAAAAAGCATTCCTTCGCAATCTTGCTCGCGGAGAAGCTTATCAAAAAGACGCTCCAGGCTTGTGGGATGTTACATTCCAGACTGCAGTTGCTCAGGCTGAGCTTGAATCGCGCGAATATCCTGGTTTCTACCATAAGATTGCGTTCCGTTTTGAAGATGGTACGCCAATTTATATTGAAACTACGCGCCCAGAATTGCTTGCTGCATGCACTTCCTTAATTGCAAATCCAGAAGATGAGCGTTACAAGAAGTACTTTGGTCAAGAAGTTTATTCACCGCTGTTTAAGGTGAAGGTTCCGATTTTGGCGCATTCTGCTGCTCAAATGGACAAGGGTGCTGGCATTGCAATGTGCTGCACTTTCGGTGACGTAACTGACGTTGAGTGGTGGCGCGATTTGAATTTGCCAACTCGACCAATTATTCAGCGTAACGGTCGCATTGTAATGACGACTCCTGATTGGATTACGGATGAATCCGGTCGCGAAATGTTCGAGAAAATTGCCGGCAAAACCACGTTCTCTGCTCGTAAGGAAATTGTTGAAGCTTTGCAAGCAGCTGGAGATATGGATGGCGATCCAAAGCCAACAAAGCGCATGACGAACTTCTACGAAAAGGGCGATAAGCCTTTGGAAATCGTCACTTCTCGTCAATGGTACTTAAAGAACGGTGGCACAGACGAAAAGCTAAACGCTGAGCTTATTGAGCGCGGCAAGGAACTTAACTTCCATCCAGACTTTATGCGTGTGCGCTATGAGAATTGGGTTCACGGCTTGAATGGTGACTGGCTTATCTCTCGCCAGCGCTTCTTTGGTGTGCCATTCCCATTATGGTACCCAGTAAACGAAAATGGGGAAGTTGATTACGAGCATCCTTTGACGCCTAGCGAAGATCGTTTGCCAATCGACCCAACTATTGACGTTCCAGAAGGATTCGACGAATCTCAGCGAGACCAGCCAAACGGTTTTACAGCCGAGCAAGATATTATGGACACTTGGGCAACATCTTCCTTAACTCCACAAATCGTGACTCGTTGGGAAGAGCCAGGTGAAGAAAATCAAGCTTTGTTTAAGGCTACTTTCCCAATGGATTTGCGTCCACAAGGTCAGGATATCATTCGTACTTGGCTGTTTAGTACTGTTGATCGTGCACATCTTGAAAACGGCTGCTTGCCTTGGAAACATGCTGCGCTTTCTGGCTGGATTCTTGATCCTGACCATAAGAAGATGTCTAAATCTAAGGGCAACGTGGTTGTGCCAAATAAGCCAATCGAAGAGTTTGGTGCGGATGCTGTGCGCTACTGGGCAACTTCTGCAAAACTTGGCTTGGATGCAACTTACGACGAAGGTCAGATGAAGATTGGCCGTCGCCTTGCGATTAAGCTTTTGAATGCTACGAAGTTTGCGCTCGCAATTGGTCGCGAAGATGATGAGCATCAGGTTCTTGAGCCTGCTAGCGCGGACTGGGATTTTGCAGACGTTACGGAAGTATTGGATCGCTCTGTTATGGCAAAGCTTGCATCCGTTATTCGTACCGCAACTGATGCGCTTGAATCTTACGAGCATTCTAAGGCTTTGGAAGCAATCGAAACATTTTTCTGGGAATTCTGCGACGATTACATTGAGCTTGCAAAGAATCGTGCTTACGGTACTGCAGAATCCACTGGACGCACTCCAAGTGAAGCTGCTGTGAAGTCTGCTCGCACAACTCTTGGTCTTGCACTCGATGCTTTGGCTCGCTTGCTTGCTCCTTACTTGCCTTACGCTACTGAAGAGGTGTGGAGCTGGATGCATGACGGCGAAGGCTCTGTGCATCGTGCTAGCTGGCCATGCGCTAAGGCGTATGAGTCTGCTGCAAACGGTGTTTCTGCGGATACTTTGGCTTATGCGGGTGAAGCTTTGGCTACTTTGCGAAAGATTAAGTCTGAAGCAAAAGTTTCTATGAAGACTCCTATTTTGCAGGTGACTTTGAATGTTGCAGAAAACGCTTACAAGGCTGTTGAGGAGACTTTGGATGACGTTGCTGAAGCTGGACGCGTTACTGGAGAAGTAAAGCTTAACGCTGTTAAGGCTGCAGTTGCTGGAGATTCTTCTGATTCTGAATCTGCAGATTCTGATGCAGCTAACGTAAACGTTTCAGTTGCTCAAAGCGAACTCGGTGAAGCTCCTGCAAAAAAGAAGTAGTTGCAAGTAGTCGAAAATAATTAATCGCAAAACAAAAGCGCTGGAAGTCAATCTTCGACTCCAGCGCTTTTGCGTATTTAAATACTTAAGCATAATCACTTATTGTAGATTCTACTGCGATGATCAATGTCGACAACAAAAACGGTCAGTACATTATTTTCAATTGCACAAATTATTCTGTAATCCCTTACTCTATATCTCCAAAATCCCGAATAGTTACCAGTTAGTGCTTTGCCTCTGATTCGAGGATTGTCGAGATTGCTAATTTCGCGAAGTTCCTTAACGATTTGCTTAGCAATCGTTTTGTCGATTTTTCCTAGCTGTTTTTCAGCTCTTTTAGATAAATTAATCTTCCAAATCAAGGCGCTTCACCACATCGTCGAGTGGAGATGTTTCTAATTCTCCACGTTTATATGCTTCAATATCTGCCATTAAGCCATATTCATGTTCCAGTTCATCGATTTGTGCCTCTAGCGCTTGATTCATGTAAAATGAACGAGTGCGGTGAGTGGTTTTAGCGAGCTGATCATAACGATCTAAAACGTTAGAGGGTACTCTTAATCCTGTAATTGTTGCAGCCATTTTTAATCTCCATTGTAAAACATGTAAAACATATATTACACTATATGTAGAATAATGCGATCCAATACACTGTAATCGCGAAGCATCGCGCGGTAACGCTAGACTGTAAACCATGAATCCAGAAAGCTTAAGTGAATTAATTGAAAAAATTGCTAAAGATTTAGTAGCAAGCGGTAAAGCTGGCAATCTAACAGAAGATTTGATTCCTGCTGCCGAAAAACTTGCAGTTATGCGACCAAAAGATCGCGCACACGGCGATTGGGCTACGAACGTTGCTATGCAGCTTGCTAAAAAAGCTGGTATGAAGCCTCACGATTTAGCTGAACTTTTTGCCGAGCGTTTGCAAGAAGCAGAAGGTATTGCATCTGTAGAAGTTGCAGGCCCTGGCTTTATTAACATAACGCTTGATTCTGCTTCTGCTGCGGCTGTTGTTGACGAAGTATTAAAGCAGGGTGCAGATTTTGGCAAGAATACGCATTTGAGCGGCAAAACTTTGAATCTTGAGTTTGTTTCCGCAAACCCAACTGGTCCAATCCACATCGGTGGAACTCGCTGGGCTGCAGTTGGCGATTCCATGGCTCGAGTCTTGGAGGCGAACGGCGCAAAAGTTGTGCGCGAATACTACTTCAACGATCATGGTGAGCAAATCAACCGTTTTGCAAAGTCTTTAGTTGCTGCAGCTCACGGCGAAGAAACTCCTGCAGACGGCTACAAAGGCGCGTATATTAACGAAATTGCGGACGCTGTTATAAAAGAAGCGAAGGCGGACGGCGTTGATGTTCTTTCATTGCCGCGAATTGATCTTGGAAAAGATGAAGAAGGTTTGCCTCTTGGAGAAGGCGATTCCGAGCAGCGCGAAGAGTTCCGCAAGCGCGCAGTGCCAATGATGTTTGCTGAAATTCGCAAGTCGATGCACGATTTTCGTGTGAAATTCGACGTGTGGTTCCACGAAAACAGCTTGTACGAGGATGGCGAAGTTGAGCGCGCTATTGCAGACTTGCGTGAGCGTGGAGACATTTTTGAAAAAGATGGTGCAACTTGGTTCGAATCCACTAAGCATGGCGACGACAAGGATCGCGTAATTATTAAGTCCGATGGAAACTACGCTTACTTTGCTGCAGATATTGCGTACTATCGCAACAAGCGTCATCGCGAGCAGAATCCTGCGGATGTAGCGATTTACATGCTTGGCGCGGATCATCACGGCTATATTGGCAGGATGATGGCAATGTGCGCGGCTTTTGGAGACAATCCGGGCGAAAACATGCAGATTCTTATTGGTCAGATGGTAAATGTTATGAAGGATGGCAAGCCTGTGCGCATGAGCAAGCGCGCTGGAAACGTCATCACAATTGACGATTTAGTTGATGCAATTGGCGTTGACGCTTCGCGCTATTCGCTTGCTCGCACCGACTACAACACAAGCGTTGATATTGATTTGGATTTGCTTGCTTCTCACAGCAACGATAATCCTGTGTATTACGTGCAATACGCTCATGCGCGCAGCTGCAATGTGGCTCGTAACGCGGCGGACGCTGGAATTACGCAAGATGGCGCTGATTTAAGCTTGCTTAATACCGAGGCTGACGGCGAAGTATTGGCTGCTTTGGCTCAATGGCCTGCAGCTCTTGCACAAGCTGGCGATTTGCGCGCTCCTCACCGCGTTGCGCATTATCTTGAGGATTTGGCTGCAAGCTACCACAAGTGGTACAATCTTGAGCGCGTTGTGCCAATGGAGTTAACTGACCCTGAAAATCGTTTGCCAGAAGCAGAGCGCGAAGCTCAGCGCATTGCAAAATGCCCAGAGCCAGCTCGTGCTGCAGCTCGCTTAAAGCTTAACGCTGCTGTGCGCACTGTAATTGCAGCTGGTCTTGATTTGCTTGGAGTTTCTGCTCCAGAAAAGATGTGATTTTGCTTTTTATATAAGATTTAGAGCAAAGTTATAGAGCATTTTTGATTACATAGGACGTTGGTAGTTTGTCAGCGTCCTTTTTATTTTTTATTAAGGACACGCGCGAGATTGTAAATTTATGCCGATTAAGTACATGCGATTTATTAAGATACCCCCTAATATTATTTTCGCTTTAAATCCACAATATAAAACAGAGATTTAGCTGAATAGTATGTAAATACAAATTTATCCTTATAGGAGGTGTAAGCATGAGCGTCACAACACAAAGTGTCAGCACAGACAGTGCCCCGAAAAAAAGGAACCTGACAATTATTGAGTCCGCGTACGTGGCGGTCATGTTGTTTGGTATGTTCTTTGGCGCAGGAAACCTGATTTTCCCTGTGTTCCTTGGAGCTAACGCAGGAAGCAATTCTGCTCCTGCAGCATTAGGCTTTATTATTACCGGCGTTGGTTTGCCATTGTTAGGTGTTACAGCTCTTGCAATGAGTCGTGCAAACGGTCTTTTTGAACTTTCAAGCAAGCCGAGCAGAAAATACGGCATGTTCTTTACTTGCGTTCTGTATTTAACAATTGGACCATTCTTTGCAATTCCTCGCTGTGCAACAACTTCGTACACTGTTGGTTTAGAGCGTGTTATTCCACAAGACGGAAACGGTCAATTGTATTTGTTCTTGTTCTCTGTGGTTTTCTTTGCACTAGCGTTCTTCTTTGCGCTAAAGCCTAGTGGAATACTTACATGGGTTGGTAAAGTTCTTACGCCGATATTCTTGGTTTTCTTAGGTATTCTGGTATTTACTGCGCTGTTTTCTCCTGTAAGTGGTGCTTCTGAGGATGCCGCTCCTATAGGAAAGTACGTTAATGAATCATTCTTTACAGGATTCTTAGATGGCTACAACACAATGGATGCTTTAGCTAGCTTGGCTTTTGGCATTATAGTTGTTAGTACTATTCGATCCTTTGGCGTAAAAGACCCTAAAGATGTGGCAGTGAATACTGTGCGATCTGGATTCTTTAGCTGCTTGCTTATGGCGTTGATTTACGTCGCAATTGTTGTTGTCGGTGTGCGTAGCCGTGCACTGTTTAAGCCTGCTGAAAATGGTGGTGTAACTTTGGCACAAGTCGCACGCTACCATCTTGGAAACGTTGGCTTATTCGTGCTTGCTGCAACTGTAACGCTTGCCTGCTTAAAAACCGCGGTTGGCTTAATCGTAAGCTGCTCGGAAACATTCTCTAAGTTATTCCCTAAGGGTCCTAGCTACAGAGTTTGGTCTGTGTTGATTACGCTCGTTTCGTTTGGTCTTGCAAACTTTGGTTTGAGCGCAATCATCGAATACGCGGTTCCAGTATTAATGTTCTTGTATCCGCTTTCAATCGTGCTGATTCTTTTGGCTTTGTGTGGTCGACTTTTTGGAAATTCCAAAGTCGTGTACGCTTGGACGCTTGGTTTTACTGGTGTTGCAGCTGTATTTGACTTTTTGAATAGTTTGCCAACAGCTTTGCGAAACGCATTGCATATGAACGATATGTTGGTGGTTGCTCAAAACTGGCTGCCGTTCTCGGAATTTGGAATGGCTTGGCTTTGCCCTGCTGTTGTTGGATTTGTTGTTGGCTGTGTCCGCATGGTCTTATTTGACAACAAGGACATGAAGGAGATGGCTCGTGTAGCTGCTGGTCCAGATCTTGAAGGCAGTGTTGCTAGTAGCGATGACTATTCTTCAAGCAGCTCTGAGTTTGACGAGCCTGCCGACTTCGCTGTATCTGCTAAGTCTACTGCTGACGAACCTAATTTTAGTGAGCAATCCTAAAGTTTTGTAGAGTCGCGTAAAAGTTATAATAATCGCCATATTTTGTTGCGTAATTTTTCGTAGCGAAGTATGGCGAATTTTATATAAAACGCACGCTTGACTTATTTATTGGAACGATTTAGTATATTTCAATAACGAACAAAATAATGTGCAATCTAAAGTAATTCTCGCTTAGCCAGTAAAGCAAGATACAAAAAGGCACGCGTCTAATGCTCGATGCTGAGGCATTAGCAAAAGTGGTTGTTCATTAGTGAAAGGAGTAAACGACGCTGTTTGCAGCAGAAGTCTGGCGTTGCTATATATCAAATGATTCATTGGGCGGTATGTCCAAGAACCTTTAAGTTTCTCTAAATATTTCTAAGGAAGAACAACGATGTTGAAACTAAAAAAGTTTGGAGCAATCTCTATGATGCTCGCTGCTGCGCTGTCTCTTACTGCATGCGGTGGCGGCACAAGCTCTACAAGCAATACTCAAGGTAAAACAACCGTTTCTGTTTGGCACTACTGGGATGGTGCTAATGCAGATGCTTTCGATAAAAAAGTAAAAGCATTTAATGCTTCACACAAGAACATTGAGATTAAAACTACAAATGTTCCTAATGCTGATTTCTTAACAAAATTACGCGCATCTGCTACTTCAAATACCTTGCCTGATATGGCCATAGGTGATTTGATTTGGATGCCTCAAATGGCGCAAATTGGCAAATCTGCAGACTTAAAAAAGCTTCTCAAGCCTGAAGTAATTGACAATATTAACCCAGCATTAAAGAATTTCGGCTCAATTGATGGTCACTTAGTATCCGTTCCAATGTCAGCCAATAATCTTGCGTATATGTACAATCGCACAGTATTTAAGAAGGCTGGTTTAGATCCAGATAAGCCTCCAAAAACTTGGGACGAATTAAAGCAAATGGCAAAGCAGATTAAGGATAAGACTGGTCTTCCAGGTTACGATTTGCCAACTGAAGCAGGTGATAGCGGTGAAGCTCTTACCTGGAACTTCCAAGTCAATCTTTGGCAAGCTGGGGGTGAATTCTTAAATAAAGATAACTCTGCTGCAGCATTTAACACTCCTGCAGGTAAGAAAGCTGCCAATTTCTGGATGGATCTTATTAAAAGTGGAGTGAGCCCATATGCTGGATGGGGCAAGTTTGAAAAAGGTAAAGGTGGTTCTGCTCAGGAAGGTTCTTGGATGGTAGGTATTTGGGCAGCGGATCCTCCGTTTGATTTTGCTGCAGCTCCTTTACCAACCCCTGAAGGTGGTAAACCATCTACCAACCTTGGTGGAGAACAGGCAATGCTGTTTAATAATGATGATGCAAAAGTAAAAGCTGCTGCTGAATTTGTTACTTGGTTCTTGCAAGATAAGCAAGTTCTTGATTGGTGCGAGTCTACTGGATTCCTACCTGCAACAAAGAGTGCAGCTAGCAACGCAGAGTATCGTTCCTGGGTTGAGAAGAAAGAGCCTCGCTTGCTGCCATACATTGAGCAAATGGCAACTGCTCATACTCGTCCGAACACTAAGCTATACCCACAGATTTCGTTGGCATTCGCAAAGGAAATGGAAAAAGCATTTTCTGGCGAAGTAAATGTTAATACTGCATTAAAGAATGCAGAAAAAGCAGTCAACGACGTAATAGCGCAAGGTAAGTAGTCATGCGTAACACGATAGCACAGCTAAAAAATAAGCAGCCGGCTGCTATTGACAACGTAAAAGTTGGCAGTAGCAAACTGATGCGAAATGATCATAAAACTGTAGGAAAATGGGAGCAAATTCTCACAGCATGGGGATTATTACTTCCTGGATTAGTGATTCTCGTCATCTTCACTTTTTATCCAATTATTTCTGCAGCCTACACGAGCTTAACGAATTGGAATGGTTTTTCTGCAAATCCAGATTTTATTGGATTGAAGAATTATGTAAAACTATCTCAAGATCCAGAATTTTGGAATAGTCTAACTGTGACTGTTATATATGCGTTTGGCGTAGCTGTGCTATCGGTTGTTTCGGGGTTGCTTTTTGCGGTATTACTAGATGCGCCAATTCGCGCTCGCGGATTGTATCGCACTATATATTTCCTTCCTGTCGTTACCTCCTCGGTGGCTGTAGCAATTGTGTGGAAATATATGTTGGATCCATCGGGTCTTGTAAATTCTGTACTCTCATCCCTAGGTATTGCAGGACCCGACTGGCTCCACAACAAGTGGCTAGCATTACTTGCTACTACACTCCTTACAGTTTGGAAGAACTTAGGTTTTAATATCATTCTATATTTGACTGCTTTGCAATCTCTTTCTAAGTCGACTTATGAAGCTGCAAGTCTTGATGGTGCTACGAGCTGGCAACAGCTGCGTTATATTACAGTTCCTCTGTTGAGACCAATGACATTCTTCGTGGTTGTGCAAGCGCTGATTAGCAGTTTCCAATCATTTGATTTAATTTACGTGTTTACTGAAGGCGGTCCTCGAGGTGGCACTGACGTACTAGGAATGTTTATGTATCGTCAAGCATTTAGGTTAGGCAATTTCGGTTATGGTACGGCAATTGCTATAGCGTCGCTGGTGTTAGTTCTTATCGTAACTCTTGTGCAATGGAAGGTAAGTAATGCAGAAAATAAGTAAGGTTTTTACGAGATTGCGTTCGTTGCATCTTGCTCGACATATTGTACTAATTGTTGGTGCAGCTTCAGTACTCATTCCATTTATGTGGATGTTTACAACGTCGTTGCAAACAAAAGCCGAAACGTACGCCGTTCAGTCAGTGATTCCAACATCGTGGCATTGGGAAAATTATTTGCATGCTTGGCAAAGCGCTCCGTTTGCAAATTATTATATTAATAGCTTGATTATGTCGGCAATCATTGTAGTTGGTCACCTTGCGTTTGACGCTATGGCAGCTTTTGCTTTTGCGCGATTAGAGTTTCCTGGAAAGAAAATATTATTCGTGCTGCTACTTTCTGCTTTCATGGTTCCTGCTTTCGTAACAGTTATACCTATGTACGGTATTATTGCTAAGCTGCGTTGGATTGATACTATGGCAGCGTTAACTGTTCCGCGTTTGGCTGATGTATTCGGCATTATTTTGCTGCGCCAGCATTTTAGTACTATCCCGCGTGAACTTGATGAAGCTGCGCGAATTGATGGATGTTCAAGTCTTGGTATTTTTATTAAAGTTATTTTGCCGCTTTCTAGGCCAGCTCTTGCAACTCTTGGTGTGTTCTCATTCTTATTTGCATGGAATGATTTCTTGTGGCCTCTGTTGGTTACAAATGCTGAAGAAATGCGTACTATACAAATCGGATTAAGCGGTTTTGTTGGACGTTATGGTACGTCATGGAATTATTTAATGGCTGGAACTTTGACGTCAACGTTACCATCAATCATTATTTTCTTCTTCTTCCAAAAAGCTCTTGAACGAGGAATAGCCTCTACTGGTCTTAAAGATTGAAGAAGTGTTAAAACTTTCGTAATTTGTAAAATTAACTATTTGTTAGGAACAAGTCATGCAACCTGAATGGGTAAAATCAAGCGTATTTTATCAAATTTTTCCGGAGCGCTTCGCAAATGCAAATGCTTCTATTAACCCTAATCCTGTAGAATCATGGGATAAATCTCCAACTAGAGATAATTTTTTTGGTGGTGATTTGCAAGGTATTAGTAAGCATCTTCCATATATTGCGGATATGGGTATAAATGCTCTGTATCTTACCCCAATTTTCCAAGCAGATACGAATCATCGTTATGATGCTACTGATTATTTCAAAATTGATTCTCGACTTGGCAATGACGCAGATTTTGATGAATTTATTAAACGTGCTCATGAATTGCAGATTCGTGTAGTTTTAGATGGTGTATTTAATCATTGTGGAATAGGTCATTGGGCTTTCCAAGATGTTGTTCGCAACGGTGAACAATCACAATATGTTAATTGGTTTTCGGTAGAGGGATTTCCTGTAGTGTCTCATCCGGAACCGAATTATAAAACATGTTCCGGTTGCTACTATTTGCCAAAATGGAATGTATATAATCCAGAAGTTCGTAGACATCACTATAACGTTGCTAAATATTGGTTGAATCGTGGTATTGATGGTTGGCGTTTAGATGTTCCATATTTCGTCAATAAAACATTTTGGAAAGGTTTCCATAAAGTAGTGAAATCTTTTGGAGATGATAAATACTTAGTAGCTGAAGAATGGCGTAACCCTTCTCAATGGCTTACTCCTGAACTTATGGATGGAACCATGAATTATACTGTTCGTGATTTAGTTCTAGGTTTTTGCGCTGATGAAACTTTGGATGCTTATGATTTTGCAGATGGCATGAATGCTTTGTATAACGATATTCCAGAAGAACATCGCTCTTGTATGTTGAATTTGCTTGGGAGTCATGATACTGAGCGCTTGCTTACGCGCACAAAGGCTCATGAATATGCTTGGGATACACCTGCTGAAGACGCTGAGAATTTAGCTTACGCTCTGCTATTTGCTTCTGATGGCTCTCCTATGGTGTATTACGGTGATGAAAATGGCATGGAAGGAGAAAATGATCCTGGTTGCCGCGCTCCTATGATTTGGAATGAGAATGATTGGAATTTATCTGTTCGTAAAACAGTTTGCAAATTAATGCGTCTACGTAGAGAAAATGCTGCTCTCCAATATGGCCGGCAGCATGTAGCTGCTTTGGGAAAACATACTGTGTGTATTACTCGTACTTTGCCTTCAGGGCGTGCATGCTTATGTTTAGTGCATCGAGGATCTGGAGCTTACATCAATTGTGATGATTTGCCAGTGCGTATAGATCGTTCGCTATTTGGTGTGCCAAGTATAATAGGTAATCAATACCGTATGGGAGAAAAATCCATTATATTGTATGAAGGTGAAGCAGTAGGGAAGCTATGAATGTTCGTAGAGTGACTATTAAGGATGTTGCAAAGAAAGCTAATGTTTCCAAGTCTGCAGTATCTTTTGCATATAATGATCCGTCAAAACTATCTGAGGCGACGGTTGAACATATTATGCAAACTGCTGAAGAAATGGGATATGTGCGAAGTGCAACAGCTAGAGCATTGCGCACGAATTCTTCGAATGCGTTGGGCTTGTTGCTTCCGCAAGGTATTGATACGATTTTGCAAAATCCTTATTATTCACTCTTGATTCAAGGAATTGGGCAGGTTTGCCAGTCAGAAGGCTACACTTTGATGCTTGTTCCTCCGCTGAGAGGTTCAATGTTAAAAGCTATTCCTACGGCTGCGGTAAGTGGTTTTATAATTTGCGGTTTGGAAGCTGAGCGTGCAGAAGTTGTTGAAATCTTGAATAAGCATGTTCCTGTAGTGATTGTTGATCCTGCTCAACCTATTAACGTTCCAACTGTAGAAGTCGACGATGAGCATGATTTTGAAGATTTAGTAGATCGACTTATTGATTTAGGTCATAGGAATATTGGTATTGCGGCAATTGAGACGAAATCGCATACTGATTATCCGGGATGGCAAGGAATAGTTGGTAGGCGCATGGCAAGTGTTGTGCGCGCGCTTAAAAAGCATAACTTATCGCCGGAAGATAAAGAAATTACCGTTATAGAAACGCCCTGCACATATCAGGGTGGCACTGATGTTTTCAATAAAATGTGGAATGATACTAATCTCGAATACAGACCTACTGCGATTGTGTCGTTTAGCGACATTATTGCGCTAGGCGTGCTTGGAGCAGCTCAACAACAAGGGCTACGTGTGCCTGAGGACCTTTCCATTACTGGTTATGATGATTTGCCTTTGTCTACAATTTGTACGCCACGATTAACTACGGTTCATCAGCCAATTACTTCAAAAGGACGTTTGGCTGCAGAAAGTTTGATTGATCAAATACGCTTTGATGAAGAAGCTTTGCCTGTTTCGCATAAAAAACTAGGAACTGCCCTCATCGTGCGTGAATCGGTTGGGGCAGCTCCTCTTAAGAAGTAATTTATATATTCTGCAGTTTTTTATTTAGAAGTTGCCGCCGTTTTGATTGTTAATTCATATTGTTAGCAATCAAACAATATTATAAAATTAATAGTTAAAGAGGGGATAACTGTATCTGAAGGGGATCAATATGGATAATGAAATTAAATTATTTGAAGGTAAACAAGTCCGCTCCGTTTGGAATAACGAAAAGGAAGAATGGTATTTTTCGGTAGTGGATGTGGTTGCCGTTTTGACAGATAGCAAAAATCCGAGCGATTATCTAAAGAAGATGCGCAAGCGTGATGAGCAGTTATCTGCCTACATGGGGACAAATTGTCCCCTGGTAGAAATGAAGTCATCGAATGGTAAGAAACGAAAAGTGCTATCAGGGAACATGCAAGGAATTTTGCGCATTATTCAATCAATACCATCTCCCAAAGCTGAGCCATTCAAAATGTGGTTAGCAACGGTTGGTAAAGAGAGAATTGATGAAGTAATAGACCCTGAGCAAGCTATTGATAGGGCTTTAGCAACCTATTTGAAAAAAGGTTATTCGCGAGAGTGGATTAATCAAAGACTTCAGTCAATTCAAGTAAGAAAAGAATTGACTGATGCTTGGCAGAATCATGGTGTGAAAGCTGGAAAAGAATATGCCATTCTAACGGACGAAGTATCTAAATCTTGGTCAGGGATGACAACAAGAGCGTATAAAGATTTTAAGGGTCTTAAGAAAGAAAATCTTAGAGACAACATGACAACTCTTGAAATTGTTCTGAATATGCTTGCAGAGGCAACAACTACCGAGCTTACTAAAACCAATAATCCACAAGGTTTAGCTGAAAATAAGCAAGTTGCTAAACGAGGTGGAAGTATTGCTGGAAATGCTAGGAAAGAGATTGAAAAGGAAACGGGTAAGCCTGTTGTAACATCACAAAATGCAATTGACTTTGGGAAACTTATTGAGGATGTTGCTAAAGAGACTGAATGATTTAGGTGATTAAAACAAAAGCCTACCGTGCTTGTTCACGGTAGGCTTTTGTTTAGGTTATTTGTTGGCGATTTTTGCTACTTACTAATTGAGGATTGCGACTTGCGATTAGAAATTGCCGCCGTTCCAACCCCAGTCAGTAGTTGCAGTGTAACGAATATAAGTACGATCCTGTGGCACTCCAAGCTCGCGCTCTAAAGCTGCCATAATCTGCTCAGTCAACTTTTCCCAAGCCGACCCAGGTACGCTGGAACCAAACACGTTCACCTCAACGTAAGCTGCAGGCTTGGAATCGTCTCCTGCAAAATAAATCGGCATATTGTCCTCGAATGGGCACATAAGCCAATGCTCGCTTTTTCCTGGAACTGCGCTAATTGCCTTGCCATAAGCGGCTTTTAATGCGTCTCGCTGGGCAGGTGTTGTGCTTACAGAAACATGAGTATGGATAACTGGCATAATCGCTCCTTTGCTAAATTTAGTAAGCTTTATTACGTAACAATTATATGTTATTTGTTAGCAGCCGCGTGTTTAATGGATATTATGAAAAAGCTTATTGAACAGGTTGTAAAGTTTGGAATTGTTGGCATTATTGCCCTTATTATTGACGTTGCGCTACTTAATTTATTAATGCTTGCGCACTTAAATAATGTGGTTGCAGGTACGATTTCTTTCGTAATCTCACTTATCTTCAACTATATTGCCAGTATGAAATACGTCTTTAAACATCGTGAAGATATGGCAAAGTGGATGGAGCTTCTGATTTTTGTTATTTCTGCAGTTATTGGATTGCTTATTAACGATGCGATTATTTGGGCTAGTACGTTAGGAATGGCTGAAACTTTACGCGGATCTGCAGTATACGTTTTGCGCACAAATATAGGAAAACTTGTAGCTACTGTTGTTGTTGCTGTGTGGAATTTTGTTATACGAAAGTGGCTTCTCGATGATACTAAATCTCAACAGCCTGGCTACGTTGCGCAAGAAGATACGAGTTTTGCTCACCGCTTGGGAATGTGGTCGCTTAATCATACAAAAAACCGCAAGTAATTGTTTCAGTATTTTAAACAGAAAGTAGAACGCAATGCCAGCTACGACAATTCATTTTGTGCGTCATGGAGAAGTTGATAATCCAAATCACGTGTTGTATGAGCGTCTTCCTGGATTTCATCTTTCGGCTCGCGGAGTGAGGATGGCGCAGGCTACAGCAAAATATATTGCCACTGTTCCGCAAATGCGCGGAATTACTGCAATTTATTCGTCTCCTCTTGAGCGAACTCGTGAAACAGCGCGTGAAATCGAAAATGCTTTGCGCAATATTGAAGATTCTGCCTATGTAAAAGCGCACTGTGGTGAGGATTCTTCGCAATCTTCTGTTCAATCTCAAGAAAGCGACATTATTTTAGATAAACGCTTAATTGAAGCTGGAAATAATTTCCGCGGAAAACGCATAGGTTACAGTGAAGGCGCACTGTGGAAAAACAACAATTGGAAGCTTGTTGCGAATTTGTGGAAGCCAAGTTGGGGAGAAAGCTACAGAAGTATTGCAACTCGCGTTGGCGATTTTGCGCGCGAGCAGATTCGTAAGCATCCGGGTGAGCAAATCGTTGCGGTTACTCATGAGTCGCCAATCTGGTCTTATAGGCACCTACTGGAAACCGGTCACGCTGAACATAATATGCTTCTTCGTCACACGGCTTTAGCTTCGATTACTTCTATTACTTACGATTGCGAGACTTTGCGTGTGCTTTCAATTACGTATGTTGATCCTGCTGGGCGAGTGAAGTAAGTAACATATAATGCGAAGGAGCATTGAAATGGTTGATTCTGTTGATTCTGTTGATTCTGTCAAAGATCCTGAAGATGTTAAGAATAATGAAAAAAGTATGCTAATGCTGAATGATGCAGCGCGATCTGCTGCGAAACTAACAGAATTATGGCCATTGACGGAAGCGCGACACTTAGATAACGACGCAAAATATGCGGAAAATCTTGAGGTGCGCTCAATGCGAGCAATAGCGCGAATACTCACGAATCTTGACGTTACTGTGCCGGATGCTGAATTTGTGTATGAAGGCGCGGATGAAATTCCTGGACGTCCGCAAGAAATAGTAGACGCGCTACTTGCTGCCGCCGATGCTTACGACAATATGGATTCATGCTATGAGCCTAACTATGATGAAGCAGAAGAAGAAATACTAGAAAATAGTAATAATATAAATTCTGTTTTTAGTAAGATTGCATCTCATTCTGCCGAAGATTCTAATGCAATAAATGCAGCAGCCGATACGTTAAATGTTGAAGGTAATTGGAGTATTAACGATATTGACTTTGCAATTAATTATGCGAAACAAATGGTTTCTTGTTATGAAAATAAATCATTGGAAACGCAAAAAATTATTGTAGTTTTAAGCTTACTAACAACTCTAATTAAAAAAACTAACGAGATTTGCGAAACTTTACCAATTTTCTTATATATTAACGAAATATGTGAGTGTGCTGGTTTGCCGCGAATGATGTTCAAGGATGCTCAATGGTGTGAGATTGTTGATTGTGTGCGCAATTCGCGAGTAGATTGCAGCGAAAGTAACGAAAATAGTATAAGCGCTCTAATTAATTTTGTGTCGCCTTTGTTGGCTGCTGAATGGCAAAAGCATCGTGAAGACGTGCTGTGGGATCCTGAAGTTGCGAAGAAGCTTGCAAAAGAAGAGGATGATAGAAAGTCCCGCGAGGCTCTTGCTGCGAAGTTTGCTCACGTTGAGGGCAATAAAGAATCTACGCAGGCGCTTGATTAGTTTTTAGGTTGACTCATGTTTGATACGAATGCTGCACGTCCGTAACGCGCGGCACAATGGAACCTATGACTGATATCGAGGAAACTCAAGAAGTTGCTAATAATGCAACAAAATCCACAAAGCCTGAACTTCCAAAGAATGTTCGCGTGCGTTTTTGCCCTTCGCCAACTGGTACACCTCACGTAGGTATGGTTCGTACCGCGCTGTTTAACTGGGCGGAGGCTCGCCATACTCATGGCAAATTGCTGTTCCGCATTGAAGATACTGATAATGAGCGCGATAGCGAGGAAAGCTACCAGCAGATTATTGAGGCTCTTCGTTGGCTCAATATTGATTGGGATGAGGGCATTGACGTTGGTGGAGATAACGGCCCATACCGCCAGTCCCAGCGCATGGAAATTTATAAAGACGTAGCACAAAAGCTTTTTGAAGCAGGATACGCTTACGAATCCTTCTCTACTCCTGAAGAAATTAAGGAGCGCAATATTGCCGCTGGCCGTCCTGCTGAGTTTGGTTACGATGGTTACGATCGCAACCTTACTGAGGAACAGAAGCAAGCTTTCCGCGATGAAGGTCGTAAGCCTGCACTTCGTTTGAAGATGCCAAATGAAGACATTACTTTTAACGATTTAATTCGTGGTGAAATCACTTTTAAAGCTGGATCTGTTCCAGATTATGTGATTGTGCGCCCGAATGGCGATCCGCTTTACACGCTTACGAACCCTGTTGACGACGCATTAATGGATGTGAACGTGGTTTTGCGCGGTGAGGATATTTTGAGCTCCACGCCTCGTCAGATTGTGCTTTACCGTTACCTTATGGAAATGGGTATTGCTAAGGAAACTCCACTTTACGGCCATATGCCTTACGTTATGGGTGAAGGTAAGAAGAAGCTTTCTAAGCGAGATCCAGAGTCCAACTTGTTCTTGCATAGGGATAACGGCTTTATTCCAGAAGGCTTGCTGAACTACTTGGCTTTGCTTGGCTGGTCGATCGCTCCTGATCGTGACGTGTTCACTATGGACGAAATGATTGAAAAGTTTGATGTGCGCGATGTTAAGGCAAATCCTGCACACTTTGACTTGGATAAAGCAATTTCCATCAACGCCGAGCATATTCGCATGCTCGATCCGCAAGACTTCTTGAACCGTTCCGTGCCTTACTTGCATAAGGATGGCGTAGTTAGCGCAGATAATTGGGATGCGTTAACTGACCGCGAGCGTGAAGTGCTCACAGCTGCTGCTCCTCTTGTTCAGCCTCGCGTGCGTTTGCTCGGTGAAGTTGCTGGAATGGTTGGTAGCTTGTTAAGTGAAGATGGCTACATTGAGCCAGATGACGACGCTCGTAAGCAGTTGAAGGAATCTGCGGGCGAGGTTCTTGACGCCGCAATCGCTGCTTTGAATGGCGTTGATGCTTCTGATTGGCACACTGATTCCTTGCATGAGCTTTTGAACAAGAAGCTTGTTGAGGAGGCTGGTTACAAGCCGCGCTTGGCATTTGGTCCTGTGCGAGTTGCACTTTCTGGTCGTCGCGTTTCTCCGCCATTGTTTGAGTCCATGGAAATCGTGGGCAAAGACGTGACTTTGGCGCGTTTGGCTGGATTGCGTGAGCACTTGTAAATCGCAAATAATTTATAAGCTCAAATAAAATTTGAACAAGGCGGGAGTGTGGCACTATTGCTGCATTTCCGCCTTTTTTATTTGTGCGTTATTTTGCAGTTTAATATGCTCGTACTTTTAACTTCGACACGCCGCGGTTGCGCATTGAGCTGTTATGTTGTAAAGTCGCTATTTGTTGCGTCAAGAGGCGTAGCTGATAAATGAAAGCCCCCGTCGTCTAGCGGTCTAGGACTACGCCCTCTCACGGCGCCAACACCGGTTCAAATCCGGTCGGGGGTACGAAGACGGAACGGTTCCAAGAGCCGCGAAGCCTGCCAATTGGGGTATGGTGTAATTGGCAACACAGGTGATTCTGGTTCATCCATTCTTGGTTCGAGTCCAGGTACCCCAGCGAATAGCTCTCGTAGAACGAGGGCTTTTTTGTTATCTATCTGTATTCCTGCGATTTGCCTCAGCGCGCGACATTTTCTTTACGCGGCTGTAAAGTTTTGGTCGGATTAAGGCGATGAAACGGCAGTTTATTTACATCACTGTAAAGTTTCTGCCGTTTTTTGGTGCGTAGCCGACCTTTTCTTTACGCGGCTGTAAAGTTTCTGCCGTTTTTTGGCGTGAAAGCGGCAGTTTCTTTACATGCGTGCTCAGTTTCTGCCGCTTACTCTCGCTTACTCTCGCTTACTCTCGCTTACTCTCGCTTACTCTCGCTTACTCTCGCTTACTCTCGCTTACTCTCGCTTAC